>CANJEY010000015.1 GCA_947472615.1 Beijerinckiaceae bacterium | reverse complement strand
GTGGGAGTGGGCGCGCGCTTGCTCATCGGATGCGCGATCCTAGTCGATTTCCAGCCGGAATGGCACGCCTTCAAAACACTCCGCGCCTCGTCCAAGCGCCGCGATGGCGGCGATCATCCGGCCATTTCGTCCGAGTTCCAAGTCCCCCAGCGCCACGATGCGGGGATTTGGCGTCGCGGTCGGCGACAGGCGACGGATCTCATTCGCGATCTCTGCTTCGGGCTGCTTAGGCCGCATCGCGCAGGCGATCACGAACGCGGCCGCCGTCGAACGGCTCACGCCCGCGTAACAATGGATCAGCAGCGGCGCGCCCCGATCCCAGCGCTGCGCGAAACCGATCATGTCTCGCACATGCGTCTGCGCCGGCAGCACATGGCCGGCGAGCGGCGCGGCAATGTCCGACAGCGTCAACGTCAGATGTCGCTCCGCCGGAACGCCCTCGGGCCGCGCACTCGCGTGGCCAGCGGTCGCCAGAGTCAGCATCCAGCCTGCGCGGCTCTCCCGCGCGATGCGATCGACCTGCGACAGTGGGCAAACGTAGACCGTCGCCATGTCAGCCGGACGCCAGATCCATTTGGGAGTCGATGTCGCCGAAGCGTTTCAGGAACAGATCCTGCGCGTCCTGCGACGACATCGGGTTCATCAGGGCCTCCATGCGCCGCAGCGCAATCGGCGGGCGGCCAAAGAATTTTTCCGCTTCGGCGACCGAGAACCCGGCGAGATGCACGGCCTCCACATAGGCAGACGCGCGATCCGCCTGTTTGATGATCTTGGTCAGCGCGGCGGGCGGCGAGGACGGTAGTGAAAAACGCAGATGGATCGCGGCCAGAATGCGATGCTCGACCTGCTTGTACTGATCGCCGATCACCGCCTTGAACGGCGAGATGATGTCGCCGATCACATATTCGGGCGCATCGTGCAGCAACGCCGCAAGCCGCCAGCGCGGCGGCAGACCTGGATCAATTGCTATTGCGATATGCTCGACCAGTACGGAATGTTGCGCCACCGAAAAAATGTGCGGCCCGCTCGTCTGTCCGTTCCACCGCGCCACGCGCGCCAGGCCATGCGCAATGTCGGCGATCTCCACATCCAACGGCGAGGGATCGAGCAGATCGAGCCTGCGGCCCGACAACATGCGCTGCCAGACGCGCGCCGGCTCCGGCCGCTTCGCCATGTCAGCGCTTCCGGGTTTTCGGCAAGGCCAGCGCGGCGCATTCTGCATGGCGATGGCAGCCGACCAGATGATCGTTGACCATGCCGGTCGCCTGACAGAACGCGTACACGATCGTCGGTCCGCAGAAATTGAAGCCGCGCTTCTTCAGGTCTTTTGAGATTTTTTCCGACAGCGGCGTCTGTGCTTGCATTTCGCCCATGTGGCGCAGCTTGTTCTGGATCGGCGCTCCGTCGAAGAAACTCCACAGATAGTTGGAGAAGCCTTCCTTCGCCTCAATGTCGAGATAGACGCCGGCCGATTTCACCGTGCTTTCGATTTTCGCCCGGTTGCGCACGATGCCGGCGTCCTGCATCAGCGCCTCGACCTTCTGCGGCGTGTAGCGGACAATCTTTTCCGGATCGAACTGATCGAACGCCGCCCGGAAGGACTCGCGCTTGCGCAGAATCGTGATCCACGACAGGCCAGCCTGAAATCCGTCCAGAATGAGTTTTTCAAACAGCGCGCGGCTGTCGCGTTCAGGCACGCCCCAATCGCGGTCGTGATAGGCGACATACAGCGGGTCTTCGCCCGGCCACGGGCAACGATCCTTGCCGTCGGGGTGGCGGACGTGTTTGCGGAGCGGGGCTGGAGACTCGGCCATGCCGGTGTTCTAGCCCGGCGGGATCACGGCGTCGACGACCGGCCCATTTTCGATGCGGATTTCGACGCCCGCCGTTCGGGCCTCCTCGAGCCGGTCGAGACGGACCATGGCGAGCGACAGGCCGAGTATGCCCGATCCGACCTCGCCGATTTCGCGGTCGCCAGCGAGGATGCGCGACCCCGGCGCGGCCTTGTGTCCAGCATGGCCGATCTTGCAAATTCGCTTGCGCGCCAGTCCCCGATGCTCGACGCGCGAGACCACCTCCTGCCCGACATAGCAACCCTTGCGGAAGTCCAACCCGTGCAGGAGGTCCATGTTGGCTTCATGCGGGAACGCATCCCCATAGGCGAAGTCTTCGCCGCCCTTGGGCACGCCGAGCGCAATGCGATTGGCTTCGTAGACAGAGACGTCCGCTGACAAGATGCCCTCGCGATCGCTGTCGCGTTCACACACGGTCGAAATGATCTCGGCATTGTTGCGCGCCATGATGACGCGCCGGCCGAGACCGGCTGCCCGCGGATCATTGAATCCCACGGAAGGCGTCTGACGGACAAATTTCGTGCCGAACTGCGCCACCACGGCCAACTTGCCCGGCTCGTCATGATCGAACCCGGTCAGCGCTTCAATCGTCACGCGGGCGCGCAACTTGTACATCGATAGGCGCTTCACGAGCGTTTCGGTCAGATGACGGGGGCAATCGAGGAGAAATCCCGGCCGAGTCGCCCCGAGCCACGCTCCGTCGACTTGCCCAACCTCCACGACCAGAAAGTCGACGATGATCTTCCCCTGCGGACTCAGCAGCGCCCCGAAGGCGGCCACGTCCGGCGCGACCTTGTCCATGTTGCAGGTGAGCACGCCTTGCAGGAACGACCGAGCGTCCTCACCCGCGACGCGAACCAGACCGCGATCTTGCAGCAGACACGATGGCATCCGGTTTCCCCACGCGGCCCTTGCGCCGGCCCCCCGCCCTAAGTAAGCCGCTCAGACTTGCGTGCAAGCCCGTTCTGAACCCGAAAGGCCAAGCCATGGCGCAGACTTACGATCTCATCCTGAAAGGCGGAATCGTCGTCAATCAGGATGGCGAAGGCGTTCGGGACGTCGGCGTCCGCGACGGCTCCATCGTGGCGATCGGCAATCTGGCGCAGGCAAGCGCAGGCGAGACGATCGACTGCGCCGGGCTGCATGTTCTGCCCGGCGTCATCGACAGTCAGGTTCATTTCCGCGAGCCGGGTCTGACCCACAAGGAAGATCTGGAAACCGGCTCCCGCGCCGCCGTGCTGGGGGGCGTCACGGCTGTCTTCGAAATGCCGAACACCAATCCGCTGACCACCGATTCCGCCACGCTGGCCGACAAGGTCAAGCGCGGCACACATCGCATGCATTGCGATTTCGCCTTCTGGGTTGGCGGCACGCACGAGAACGCCAACGACATTCCCGAACTGGAGCGCCTGCCGGGCGCGGCCGGCATCAAGGTGTTCATGGGGTCTTCCACCGGCTCGCTTCTGGTGGAGGACGATCCGGGCGTTTCGGCGATTCTGGCCAAGACCCGCCGCCGCGCTGCGTTCCACTCCGAGGACGAATACCGCCTGAACGAGCGCAAGCCGCTGCGGGTGAAGGGCGACGTGAATTCCCACATCGTCTGGCGCGACGTGCAGACCGCGCTGCAATGCACCCAGCGCCTCGTGCGCATCGCCCGCCAGCAGGGCGCGGCGATTCATGTGCTGCACATCTCGACCGGCGAGGAGATGGAGTTTCTGGCCGCCCACAAGGACGTCGCCACCGCCGAGGCGACGCCGCACCATCTGACGCTCGACGCCAGCCTCTACGACGTGATCGGCACGCGCCTGCAGATGAACCCGCCAGTGCGCGAAGCCAGCCACCGCGCCCGCATCTGGCGCGGACTGGAACTGGGAACCGTCGATGTGCTGGGTTCGGACCACGCGCCGCACACGCTGGAGGAAAAAGCCAAGACCTATCCGGATACGCCATCGGGCATGCCGGGCGTGCAGACGCTCGTGCCGGTGATGCTGGATCATGTGAACGCCGGCAGGCTGTCGCTCGCCCGTTTCGTCGACCTGACCAGCGCCGGGCCGAACCGGATTTTCCAGATCGCCCGCAAGGGCCGCATTGCCGAAGGCTATGACGCCGATTTCACCATCGTGGACATGAAAAAGCGCGAGACGATCCGGGATTCGTGGATCGCATCGCGCTGCGGCTGGACGCCGTATGACGGCAAGCAGGTCACCGGCTGGCCGATCGGAACCATCATTCGCGGCCGTCGCGTCATGTGGGACGGCGCGCTCGTGACGGAAGCGACCGGCGAACCAGTGCGCTTCGTCCAGGCTCTCTGATCAGCCGCCCGGCAGGATCTTGCCCGACTGGGCGGCCTGCTGGACATGAATGAGTTGCGGGGCCTGCACGGTCAGGGTGATCGGCTTGGGGTTGGCAGCCACATGCTGGGCCTTCGGGGTCGCCAGCACTGCGGCTGCGGCCAGAGCCAGAACCGCCACGAGACCTGCCGACATGTGAAGCTGCCGGCGCGCGTCGCGGGGGTCCATCACCCGGCTGAAGCCGGAATTCACGTCGAAGTCGTTGGACTTGGTCATCTGCATCGTCCTGCTCCCAGGCGTCCGGACCTCTGTCCGGGCGAACCGTGGTGCGTTCGGTTCACGGTTATTTAAGTATCCCGAGCGGGTTTGGTTCGATGTGCGATCGCGCACACCGAAGAAAATTCTACAAATTGTCGTGAAGTCAGTAGTTTGGTCAGATCAAGCCGCAACCCACACGGGCTTGTCGGCGCTGGCAGGCCGCCGCACGTAGGCGAACATGGCCCACAGCACGGCCATGGACAGGAACAATCCCGCCAGAACGTCCACCCCGTAGTGCCCGCCCTCGACAGGCGTGGCGGCGATCAACAGGCCGTTGACCACGACCGCGGGCCATTTGCACCAGCGGAACTGGGCGAAGCAGACCGCAAACAACACGCCGCTCATCGTGTGGAAGCTCGGAAACGTCACCAGTCCGGTCGAGTCCATGATCGGGATATGGGTGAGGAAGCCGTCGCGCAGGTTGAGGAAATGCTCGACGCGGGTGAGCGGCGTCGACCACCCGGCCTCCGTCTTGCCGACTGACAGGATGCCGAAATACACGTCGGCGTCGACCGCCGGCAGCAGCCACGAGATGAAGATCGCCAGCAGCGCCATCAGGCAGAAGCCATTGACCACGATGCGCAACCACGCCGTGCGGCCCATCAGGGCGAAGACGATCACCAGCACGCCGAGTTGCGGCACCATCATGCAATAGGCGACCCACAGCACTTTCTCGACGATCGGCCAGGAGCCGATCACCGGCGCATAGTGCATCCAATCGAACCCGATGGCGCGATCGGCGGCCGCAAAGGTAGCCGCCATGGACGGCCGGTTCATCGACACGGCCAGATAGGACAGAGTGCCCAGCACCATCGCAAAGCCGATGAGATCGGCGGTCGTGGCGGCGGCGGCGGCTATCTTCGGCGCGCCCCGCCAGCGCCCATAGACGACAGCAATCGCCGACATGACGACGAAGCACAGGATCGGGACTTCGGTTCCAGAGAGATCCAGCGTCACATGCGTGTAGAGAGGCGCAGTGAGGCAGATCGCCGCCGCCAGAACGCCGGCCGCGCGGGTGAAAAGGTCGAGCCGCGCGATGCGGGCGTCGTCGAACATGGAGCAATCCCCGGAAACAGCCGCAATGTGCAGGTTGCGCCTTGAGGATTGCTTAAAGGGCGCGTCCCGCGGCCAACTGAAGACAGCGGTCACCTCGACCGGCGAACAGAAATCGGCTCCGGACTAACGCCATCGGACAAAATTTCGAGTTCTGAAAATCCGCAAAAATGCTAGTCTGTTCAATGGACAAGCATCAAGCTTCAGCTGCGCTGCATCCCCTCTGGGAAATCAGCAATCTGCGCCGCGCGCTGCATGCCGCAGGCGTGGCGCTGTGGTCGTGGCACCTGGACACCGACCGGTTCACGATGGACGAGCGCGCTTTCGACCTTTGGAGCGTGCCACAAAGTCCCGAAGTCACGTTCGAGGATCTGTCCGCCCATATCCATCCCGCCGACAGGGACCGGGTCCGGGCCGCCTTCACGGCCACACGGGCGATAGTCGGCCCCTATGAAATCGATTTTCGCATCATGGTCGGGGAGGCGATCCGATGGATTTCCGCCCGCGGGCTGGGCAATGAGTCCGGCCTGCACGAGCGGCACGCCTTCGGCATTTTTCTGGACGTCACAGGGCGCAAGCAAGCCGAAGAAGGCCATGAACTGCTCGCCGGAGAAATGAGCCACCGGGTGAAGAACCTGCTGGTGATCGCACAGGCGCTGACCACAATGACGTCGCGCTCGACCACGACGGCGGTCGAGATGGCGAAGGATCTGACTGGACGGCTCGCGGCGCTCGGTCGCGCCCACGATCTGGTGCGGCCCCTGCCGGGACATCAGGGACGCGCGACGCTGCTGGGCGATCTGCTGTCCATCCTGCTGGCGCCTTACGAGGACATGGGCGCCTTCCGGGGCCGGATTCGCGTCGCGGTGCCCCGCATGGGGGTTGGCGAGATCGCCGCCACGTCGATGGCGCTCATCATCCACGAACTGGCCACGAACTCACTGAAATACGGCGCCTTGTCGGTCGAGACCGGTACGCTCGACCTGTCAGGGACCACTGATGACGAGATGATAACTCTCGCCTGGACCGAACGGGGAGGCCCGACTGTCGAGGCACCGGACGGGGCCGAGGGCTATGGCGGCAAACTGGTCAGGCGCAGCATCGAAGGACTTGGCGGGGTCATCACCTATGACTGGTCGAACGAGGGCGTCATCGTCATCCTGAAGTTGAAGGCGGAACGGCTCGGCCACTGAGCCTCTGGCGCAGGACCGCAGGCGGCGGGTAGCGGCCTTCCATCGCGGCTTCAGAGAGCCAATTCCGGTTGCCCTTCGGGTTCGGTCTAACTATGGTCCGCGCCGCCGCCCGAGCTGCGCGGCCAGCTTTTCCACCGGAGTCCCCGAATGGCCTTCCTCGCCGACATCATTCTCAGTGCGAAGCCCTCCGCCACCATGGCGCTGACGCAGAAGGCGCGCGATCTGAAAAACTCCGGCCGGGACATCATCAGCCTGACAGTCGGCGAGCCGGACTTCGACACGCCCGACCACATCAAGGAAGCGGCCGTTGCGGCCATCAAGCGCGGCGAGACGAAGTATCCGCCGGTGCTCGGCATTGTGCCGCTGCGTGAGGCCATCGCCAACAAGTTCAAGCGCGAGAACGGCATCGACTACAAGCCGTCCGACACGATCGTCGGCACCGGCGGAAAGCAGATCCTGTTCAACGCCTTCATGGCCACCATGAACCGCGGCGACGAAGTCATCATCCCGGCGCCCTACTGGGTCAGCTATCCGGGCATGGTGGAATTGTGCGGCGGCACGGCCATCGTGGTGCCGACCACGCTGGAAAGCGGCTTCAAACTGCAGGCGGAGGATCTCGAGCGCGCCATCACGCCGCGCACCAAGTGGGTGATCCTGAACTCGCCGTCGAACCCGACCGGCGCGGCCTATACGCGCGCCGAACTGAAGGCGCTGACCGACGTGCTGGTGCGCCACAAGCATGTCTGGATTCTCACCGACGACATGTACGAGCACCTCGTCTATGGCGACTTCGAATTCACCACGCCGGTGCAGGTGGAGCCCAGCCTGCGCGACCGCACGCTGACGCTCAACGGCGTGTCGAAGTCCTACGCCATGACCGGCTGGCGCATCGGCTACGCGGCCGGCCCCAAGGCGCTGATCGAGGCCATGGACCTGCTGCAGGGCCAGCAGACCTCAGGCGCCTGCACCATCGCCCAATATGCGGCGGTTCAGGCGCTCAACGGCCCGCAGGACCACCTGCCGCTGTTCCGCAAGGCTTTCGAGGAGCGGCGCAATCTCGTCGTCTCCATGCTCAATCAGGCGAAATTCCTGAAGTGCCCGATGCCGGAAGGCGCGTTCTACGTCTACCCGTCGTGTCAGGAAGCCCTCGGCAAGAAGACCCAGTCCGGCAAGGTGATCGCCACCGACGAGGACTTCATCGGCGCGCTGCTGGAGCAGGAAGGCGTTGCGGTAGTGCACGGCACGGCCTTCGGCCAGGGCCCGAACTTCCGCATCTCCTACGCGGCTTCGACCCAGCTGCTCGAAGACGCCTGCTCGCGCATCCAGCGGTTCTGCGCCAGCCTGAACTAAGCAGGCGGCTAAAACCAGCAACGCCTCGTGCTTCCAGACGCCGCTTTCAGCGGCTCCTCAGCATGAGGCCTTGTGGCTGATTTCAAGACGAAAATTCTGTTCTTCAAATCCTAAAGGCTCCCACGCTGAGGAAGCCGCAAACCGGCGGTCTCGAAGCACGAGGGCGGCTTGGCCGTTGATCAGCCGCCCTCCCGCGTCCATTCGCGCCTTGCGGCCGCCGCAAATCCCTGAGACGCTTCGCGCACCGTAACGGCGCCGGTCGCCTTACAGACCGGCCGGTCCGGCGCCCCAGCGAGGGAGCGCAGCATGGCCAGTGGAGCAGACAACGGCGGCAGACGTACCGGGGGGCCGCGACTGATCGCGCTCGTCGGCCCCTTTCAGAGCGGCAAGACCTCACTTCTCGAAGCCCTGCTGGCGCGCGGCGGCGCGGTGTCGCGGCAGGGCAGTGTCCGCGACCGCTCAAGCGTCGGCGATTCCAGCGCGGAAGCGCGCGCCCATGCGATGAGCATCGAGGCTAATGTCGCCTCCGTCGACTTCATGGGCGACCGTTTCACCTTCGTTGATTGTCCCGGCTCGGTCGAATTCCTGCACGACATGCGCTGCGTGCTGCCGCTGTGCGACGCCGCAATCGTGGTGTGCGAGGCCGACGAGCGCAAGCTTCCGGCGCTGCAACTGATCCTGCACGAGATCGAGGATCTGAAAATTCCCCGCATCCTGTTCCTGAACAAGGTCGACGCCGCGCAGGGATCCATGGGCGACGTGCTCGCCATGCTGGAGCCGGCTTCGCGCACGCCGCTGTTGTTGCGGCAGATTCCCCTGACCCATGAGGGAATCGTCACCGGCTACATTGACCTCGCGCTCGAACGCGCCTTCGTGTACCGCGAACATGCACCCTCCAAGGTGATCGACCTCCCGGCGGGCGAGACGCCCCGTGAGAAAGAAGCCCGCTACGCCATGCTGGAGAGGCTGGCGGATTATGACGACGCCCTGCTCGAAGAGCTTCTGGGCGACGTCGAGCCGCCGCCGGATCAGGTGTTCGACGATCTCGCGCGCGAATTGCGCGAAGGCCTGATCGTGCCGGTGCTGATCGGTTCGGCAGAACGCGGCAACGGCGTCACGCGCCTGCTGAAGGCGATCCGCCATGAGGTTCCGGGCGTCCCGGCAGTTCGCGAGCGTCTCGGGATTGCGGCGAACGGTCCCGCGCTCGCCCACGTCATCCGCACCATCCACACCGCCCATGGCGGCAAGCTGTCGCTGGCGCGGGTGCTGCGCGGCGCGTTCGCGGATGGGGCGATGGTGGTGTCGTCGCGCGGCGGCGAGGACCGCATCGGCGGCCTGTCACGACTGACCGGCGGAGCCGCCACGAAGCACAACAAGGTCGAGGAGGGCGATGTGCTGGCGTTCGGCCGGCTGGAGCATGTGGCGACTGGCGACAGCTTCGCCGACGCGAAATCCGCCAGGGGACCGGTGGCGGCCGCGGCGCCGACCGCCGAGCCGCCGCAGCCGACGCATGCGTTTGCATTGAGCGCGAAGGACCGCAACGACGAGGTGCGGCTCGCGGCGGCGCTGGCGAAACTCGTCGAGGAAGATCCGTCGTTGGTCTTCCAGCAGGATACGGGCCTGAACGAGATGAAACTGCTCGGACAGGGCGAGATGCATCTGCGCATCGCGCTCGAACGGCTGACAGCGCGCTTCGGGGTTTCGGTCGAGGCGCGAAAACCGTCTGTGGCCTATCGTGAGACGATCCGCGACCCCGCGAACGTGCGCGGCCGGCATCGCAAGCAGTCCGGCGGACACGGACAATACGGCGACGTCGTGCTCGAAGTGAAGCCTCAGGAGCGCGGCGCGGGCTTTGCGTTCTCGGAAGCCGTGCACGGCGGCGCGGTGCCGAAGCAATATTTCGCTTCGGTCGAGCACGGCTGCCGCGACGCGCTGGCGAAAGGTCCGCTCGGCTTTCCGGTCGTGGACGTCGCCGCGACCCTGCTCGACGGCTCCTATCACACAGTCGATTCCTCCGACATGGCGTTCCGCACCGCCGCCCGCATGGGCATGGCGGAGGCGCTCGCCAAGGCGCGGCCGATCCTGCTGGAGCCGATCCTGTCAGTGGAGATCGCCGTGCCGAACGACGCGCTGTCGCGCGCTTCGGGCCTCGTGTCCGCCCGGCGCGGCCAGATCCTTGGCTACGATGCGCGGCCCGGCTGGGACGGGTGGGACGTCCTCAACGCCCTGATCCCCGAAAGCGAGATCGGCGAACTGATCGTCGAACTGCGCTCCGCCACGTCGGGCGTCGGATCGTTCCGCACCGCCTTCGATCATCTCGAGGAAGTCACAGGCCGCGCCGCTGACGCCATCGTGGCGCAGACGCGCGTCATGGCGGCGGCGCATTAGGTCGGGGCCACCAACAAAAAAGGCCCCGCGAGGGGGCCTTTTTCAGGAATGGCGGATGGCGCTCAGTGCGCCACGCCGGCCCAGACTTTCTTCTTGGTGAAGTAGAGCAGGCCCGCGAACAGGATCAGGAAGATCATCACCCGGAAGCCTGTCTTCTTGCGCTTTTCGAGCGCCGGCTCCGCAGTCCACATCAGAAACGCCGAAACGTCCTTGGCGTATTGCTGCACCGTGGCGGGCGCGCCGTCGGTATATTCGACTTGCCCGTCGCTGAGCGGCTTCGCCATGCCGATCTTGTTGCCCGGGAAGTAGGCGTTCCAGTTCTGGTCCGACTTGTTCGTGTAGCCGTTCAGCAGGGCGTAGATGTAATCGACGCCGTGCTCCTGGTACTGGATCAGCGGGTCGACGAGGAACAGCGGGAAGCCGCGCGAATACGAACGCGCCTTGGCCAGCACCGACATGTCCGGCGGCGCAGCGCCGAGCGCGGCGCGGGCCGCTTCAGGATTCGGGAACGGAGCCGGGAAACGATCCGACGCGCGGCCGGGACGCTCGAACATCTCGCCCTTGTCGTCCGGGCCGTCCTTGACCTTGTACTCAGCCGCAAGCGCCTTCACCTGCGATTCCGAGAAGCCCGGACCGCCTTCTTCAGCCAGCGTGCGGAACGCGATGCGCGACAGCGAATGGCAATTGGCGCAGACCTCGCGATAGACCTTGAAACCGCGCTGCAACTGGCCCTTGTCGAAGCCGCCGAACGGTCCGCCGAAGGTCCACGACTGCCGCTCCGGCGTCGGCGTCGCGTGCGCATGATCCTGCGCGCGCGCTGACATCGAGAACGCGAGAGCTCCGGCCAGTATCGCGGCGACGAGGCTGATTTTCTTGGTGTGAACCATGATTGTTTCCCCGATCAGCCTTACGAGTGCGCTTGCGCTGCCGCGCCATTTTTCGCCAGAACAGCATCCGCGATCGAGGCCGGAACCGGCTTCGGCGTCTCGAACAATCCCAGCAGCGGCATGATCACAAGGAAGAAGCCGAAGTAGTAGATCGTCAGCAGACGCGCGGCGATGACGAAGCCGCCTTCCGGAGGCTGCGAGCCGAGATAGCCGAGGCCCACGCAGGCCAGCACGAAGGCCCAGAAGAACACGCGGTAGACCGGACGGAACTTCGCCGACTTGACGCGCGAGGTATCGAGCCACGGCAGGAAAGCGAGGATCACGATCGCGCCGAACATCGCCACCACGCCGCCGAGCTTCGACGGGATGGCGCGCAGGATCGCGTAGAACGGCAGGTAATACCATTCCGGCACGATATGCGACGGCGTCACCAGCGGGTTCGCCTCGATGTAATTGTCGGCGTGGCCGAGATAGTTCGGCGCGTAGAAGATGAACCATGCGTAGAAGATCAGGAAGCACACGAGGCCGAACGCGTCCTTCACAGTGGCGTAAGGCGTGAAAGGCAGCGTGTCGCGCTCGATGTTCTTCACCTCGACGCCGGCCGGATTGTTCTGGCCGACGACATGTAGCGCCCAGACGTGCAGGATGACGACGCCTGCGATCATGAACGGCAGCAGGTAATGCAGCGAGAAGAAGCGGTTCAGGGTCGGGTTGTCGACCGAATAGCCGCCCCACAGCCAGGTGGTGATCGCATCGCCCACCAGCGGGATCGCCGAGAACAGGTTGGTGATGACGGTCGCGCCCCAGAAGCTCATTTGGCCCCACGGCAGCACGTAGCCCATGAAGCCGGTCGCCATCATCAGCAGGTAGATGATGACGCCGAGGATCCAGAGCACTTCGCGCGGCGCCTTGTAGGAGCCGTAATAGAGCCCGCGCAGCATGTGGATGTAGACGGCGACAAAGAACATCGAGGCGCCGTTGGCGTGCGTGTAGCGGATGAACCAGCCCCAGTTCACGTCGCGCATGATGTGTTCGACCGACCCGAAGGCGTAGTCGACATGCGGCGTGTAATGCATCGCCAGAATGATGCCGGTGATGATCTGCGCGCCGAGCATGAAGCTCAGGATGCCGCCGAACGTCCAGAAGTAGTTGAGATTGCGCGGCACCGGATAGGCCACGAACGACCCATGCATGAGCCCCATGATGGGCAGACGGCTCTCGAACCACCGTCCGATGGCGCTGCTGGGTACGTAGGTCGAAGGTCCGCTCATGTCATTTGTCTCGTGTCAGGATCACGTTGGCGGGAGCGCTGAAGGCGGATCAGCCGATCTGCAGCTTGGTGGCGGCGGTGAACGCGTAGGTCGGCACGTCGAGATTGCGCGGCGCGGGGCCGGACCGGATACGGCCGGACGTGTCGTAGACCGAACCGTGGCAGGGGCAGAACCAGCCGTCGAAATCGCCCTGATGACCGAGCGGCACGCAGCCGAGATGGGTGCAGACGCCGACCACCACGAGCCATTCGGGATGCGCCGCGCCGCTGATGGTCGACTGCTTGACTCGGTCCTGATCGGTCTGCGGATCGGGCAGGTCGGCCGCCTTCACCTGCTGGGCTTCGTCGATTTCCTTCTTGGTGCGATGACGCACGAAGACGGGCTTGCCGCGCCACTTGACGGTGAGAATGCCGCCTTCCGGGATCGACGCGACGTCGACTTCGGTGGAGGCGAGCGCCAGCGTCGAGGCGTCAGGATTCATCTGATTGATGAGCGGCCAGGCCAGCGCGCCGGCTCCGACTGCGGCGGCTGCGCCGGTCGCGATGTAGAGCATGTCCCTGCGGGTCGGTTCGGCGGTCGATGCAGATGCCACTCTCAGCTCCTAAATCTTCGTCCCCGCCCCCAGCCCGGAGGGGCCGTCTCGCATGGAGGCTGCCCGTGCATAGGGGGTGCGATCTTGCGCCGCAATGCGACCCAACGTCACCGCGCCGACGCGAACGCCGACCGTCCGGAACCCCGGGTCTGCTGTGAAGCGCGGGCTATTTCGCATCGTTCGCGGCGCTTGTCCATAGCGACAAATCGCCAGTGCGGCTTGCTCCGAAACCGTTTCGGCCGAGCATCTATTTAGGTTTCACGATTTCCGCGACGGCGCGAAAAGCGCTAATGCGAAAGCATGACACGCCAGCTTCGACTTGCGCTCTATCAGCCCGACATTCCGCAGAACTGCGGCACCATGCTGCGCACCTGCGCCTGTCTGGACGTCGCAGCCGACATCATAGAACCCGCGGGATTTCCGGTGTCTGACAGGCATTTCCGCCGCGCCGGCATGGATTATCTCGACGCCGTGCCGATCGAACGGCACATGTCGTGGCGTGCGTTCGAGGAATGGCGTCAGCGCCAGCGCGACGCTGGCGGCCGACGGCGGCTGGTGCTGCTCACCACCAGCGGCGCGGAGCCCTACACGGATTTCCGCTTCGCGCCCGACGACATTCTGATGGTCGGACGCGAATCGGCTGGCGCGCCGCCTGACGTGCATTCGGCGGCCGACGCCCGCATCGTGATTCCCGTCCGCGACGGCCTGCGGTCGCTGAACGTCGCCATCGCCGCGGCCATGGCGCTCGGCGAGGCGATTCGCCAGCTCTCCGCCCCGGTCAGTCGTTCGGCTTGAACCCCGACGCCTTGACGATCGGCCCCCAGATGGCGGCTTCCTTCGCCTGCAAGTCAGCCAGTTCGGCCGGCGTCGTGCCGGTCGGCACCATGCCGAGATTGCCGATCTTCTCCGCCACATCCTTGGACTTCACCGCCTCGGAGATGATCTTGCCCAGCCGTTCGAGCGTCGCGGCCGGCGTTTTCGCCGGCGCGTAAAACGCGAACCAGCCGTTGCCGTAGAGATCGAAACCCGATTCCTTGATGGTCGGCAGGTCCGGCACGTAGGGCGAGCGCTTGTTGTCGAAGGTCGCCAGAATCCGCACCGCGCCGTTTTTGTGGCTTTCCAGAACGTCGGCGGTCGTCAAGACCGCGATCGGGATCTGGCTGGCGAGCAGATCCGCCATGGCGGCGGACGAGCCCCGATAGCCGAGATGCTGCATGCCGAGGCCGGCGGCACGGCTGAACGCATCGCCCATCAGGTGCGGCAACGTGCCAGCGCCAGGCGATCCGTAGGTGCCCTTCTCCGGGTTGGCTTTCACCCAGGCGACGAATTCCTGCACGTTCTTCACCGGCACCGACTTGGCGACCGTCAGGGCGAACTCGAAGGACGCGACCTGCGAGACGGGCGCGAAATCCTTCTCGGGATCGTACGGCAGCGTCGGATAAATGTGTGGATAGATCAGCATTAGCGTGAATGGCGTCATCAGCAGCGTGTTGCCGTCGGGCTCTGCCGACTTGACGTTGGCCACCCCGATGCGGCCGGACGCGCCCGTCGGGTTCTCGACGATCACAGACTGGCCGGTGGCGGCGCTGACCTTGTCGGCAATCAGGCGCGCGATGGCGTCGCCGGAGCCGCCCGCCGCGAACGGAAAGATGATCCGGATCGTCCGCGACCCGAATTGAGCGAACGCCGGGGCGCTCAACATCATGGCGGCGCCCAAGAGCGCGCCCGCCAGACCGATCCTGCCCAGTTTCATCATGTCCTCCCGTTTCGCATTTCGTCTGCTGCGAAACCATAATCCGCGCCCCGCCGCAACTGCGGCGTGCGAACGGCGAGTCGGTTGAGGACTTGTGGGACGGGCAGCCGCGGCTCTATTCCGCCGCGACAGCCTTTTCGGCGAGCTTCGGCGCCGTCCAGCGCAGCACCGGGTTGCGGGCGGCGCGCGTCTCGTCGAGGCGGCGACGCGGCGCGTGATAGGGCGCGCCGGAGAACCGGTCGCGATCGCCGTTCTTCACCGAGAACGCCAGATCGCGCAGCGTCGCAATGAACAGGTCGAGCGAGGCCTTCGATTCCGATTCCGTCGGCTCGATCAGCATCGCGCCATGGACCACAAGCGGGAAATACACCGTCATCGGGTGATAGCCCTCGTCGATCATCGCCTTGGCGAAATCGAGCGTGCTGACGCCGGTGTCTTTCAGCCAGGCGTCGTCGAACAGCACTTCGTGCATGCAGGGCCGATCGCCGAACGGCAGCGACATCAGATCGCCGAGGCAAGCGCGCACATAATTGGCGCTCAGCACCGCATCTTCCGACGCCTGCCGCAACCCGTCGCCGCCATGCGACAGCGCGAACGACAGCGCGCGCACGAACATGCCCATCTGACCGTGGAACGTCGTCATGCGCCCGAACGCCTGCGTGCCGTCCGCATCTTCCACGAGACGCCGCGCATCCCCATCGCGTGTCACGAACGGAACCGGCGCAAAGGCCGCCAGCCGTTTCGACAGAACCACCGGGCCAGCGCCGGGCCCGCCGCCGCCGTGCGGGGTCGAGAAGGTCTTGTGCAGGTTGATGTGCATGGCGTCGACGCCGAGATCGCCCGGCCGCGCCTTGCCCATGATGGCGTTGAGATTCGCGCCGTCGCAGTAGAAATAGGCGCCAGCCTCGTGCACCAGTCTGGCGATCTCCACGATCTCCGATTCGAACAGCCCGCAGGTGTTCGGATTGGTCAGCATGATCGCCGCCACATCCGGCCCGAGCAGCGGGCGCACCGCGTCCGCATGCACCTTGCCGTCCGGCCCGGCCGGCACAGTCCGCACCTCGAAGCCGACGAGCGCAGCCGTCGCCGGATTGGTGCCATGCGCGGACTCAGGCACAAGAACGATTCTGCGGGTTGCGGCCTCGCCAGACGCCTCGATCGCCGCCCGGATCGCCATGATGCCGCACGCCTCGCCATGCGCGCCGGCCTTCGGCGACATGGCGACGGATTCCATGCCGGTGATTTCGACGAGCCAGCGCGCCAGTTCGTCGATCAGATCGAGCGCGCCCTGCACGGTCGATTGCGGTTGCAGCGGGTGCACGTCCGCGAAGCCCGGCAAACGCGCCATGCGTTCGTTGAGACGCGGATTGTGTTTCATCGTGCAGGAGCCGAGCGGATAGAGCCCGCCATCGATCGAATAATTCTTCTGCGACAGGCGCACGTAGTGGCGCATCGCCTCAGGCTCGCTCAGGCCCGGCAGGCCGATGGCCGCGGCACGCTCGAGCCCGCCAAGACGCGGCGAAAACGCGGCGGGCTCGTCGATGTCGACGCCGGTGACGTCGGGACGGCCGATCTCGAAGATCAGCGCCTCTTCCATCTGAAGGGCGCGATTGCTGGTGAAGGTGCGATGCGGTTCGGCGGTTGCCTCGCCCGCGTGGGTGGGTCTGCCCTGATTGTTCAGCATGTCAAAATCCGTTCACAGCGACGATGTCAGGGCCGCGACGAACGCAGCCCGGTCTTCGTCCGTATTGATCTCGGTGTTGGCCACGACGATCAGATTGCGCACGCCCGCTCCGCGCGGCAGCAGGCGCGAAACTGGCACGCCGCCCAGCACGCCCTTGGCGGCCATCTTTTCGACCGCAGCCGCAGCGTCGCCGTTCACCCGGATCGTGAATTCGTTGAAGAACGACGCGTTCACAACGCTGACGCCCTGAACGCCACCGAGCATGTCGGCGAGCTTCACGGCGTGCGCGTGGTTGACCCGCGCCAGCCGCCGCAATCCCGTCTCGCCCAGCAGCGTCATGTGGATCGTGAACGCCAGCGCGCAGAGGCCTGAATTGGTGCAGATGTTCGACGTCGCCTTGTCGCGCCGGATATGCTGCTCACGCGTCGAAAGCGTCAGCACGAAACCGCGCCGGCCTTCGGCGTCGACG
The DNA here is from genome assembly GCA_947472615.1 of Beijerinckiaceae bacterium. Taxonomy (GTDB): domain Bacteria; phylum Pseudomonadota; class Alphaproteobacteria; order Rhizobiales; family Beijerinckiaceae; genus Terripilifer. Next base: position 6,025 of record CANJEY010000015.1, on the reverse strand, counting down.
GTTTCGCCGCACAGGCGTCCGGGCATCTGCCGCACGTATTTCTGCCGCGTCGCGAACAGGCCCACATATGGCCCGCCGAACGACAGCGCATTTCCGATCGACTGACCTTCGCCGACCACGATGTCCGCGCCCATCTCGCCCGGCGGCTTCACGAGGCCAAGCGACACGGCCTCAGTAAACACCGCTATCAGCAGCGCGCCGCGCTTGTGGCAGGCCTCCGCGATCGGCGTCAGGTCGCGCAGATTGCCGAACACGTCTGGCGATTGCACGACCACGCAGGAGACGTCGTCGCCGATCGCGGCGATCAGATCTTCCGACGCCAGAGGATCCGCCGGCATGTCGACGATCTGGTCATCCGCCATGCGCGACAGCGTGCGAACGACCTCGGCGTAATGCGGATGCAGGCCGCCCGACAGAACAGCCTTGCGTCGCCTGGTGATGCGATGCGCCATCAGGACGGCTTCGCCACAGCCGGTCGAGCCGTCGTACATGGAGGCGTTCGCCACATCCATGGCGGTCAGCGCCGCAACCTGCGTCTGAAATTCGAACAGATAATGCAGCGTGCCCTGTGCGATTTCCGGCTGATACGGCGTATAGCTCGTCAGAAATTCGGAACGCTGGATCAGATGATCGACGCTCGCCGGCACATGATGCCTATACGCGCCGCAGCCGACGAAGAACGGCACAGAGCCCGCCGGCGTGTTGCGCCCCGCCATGCGCGACAGCAGGCGCTCGACCTCGAGTTCGGATTTGGACGACGGCAGATCGAGTTGGGCGCGCAACAGCTTGTCGGCCGGAATGTCGGCGAACAGATCGTCGACGCCCGCCGCCCCGATGCGTCTGAGCATCAGGCCTCGGTCTTCGCCGGTGAGCGGAAGGTAACGCATCGTCGATCCCTCAGCCGAGCGACTTGACGAAGGCGGCGTAGGCGGCCTCGTCCATCAGGCCGTCAAGTTCGCCCGCGTTGGCGAGCCTGATCTTGAGAAACCAGCCCTTGCCGGCGGCGTCTTCGTTGACGGTGGCGGGGGCGCCCTCCAGATCGCCATTCACGGCGACCACTTCGCCCGACACCGGCGCATAGACTTCGCTCGCGGCCTTGACGCTTTCGACCACCGCCGCCTGCTCGCCCTGCTTGAACGATTTGCCGACGTCCGGCAGTTCAACGAACACCACATCGCCGAGTTGGCTCTGCGCGTAATCGGTGATGCCGACGACGCCGGCGTCGTCCTCGAGGCGAACGTATTCGTGGTCCTTCGTGTAACGCGTGGTCATGATGTCTCCTTCGAAAAACGCCGACCTGTCAGCCGCGGAAATAGGAATGGGGAACGAACGGCATGGCGGCGATCTTCGCCGGCAGCGCCTTGCCGCGCACCACGAGTTGAACCGGAGTTCCCAACGCCGAATGAGCTGTGTCGACGTAGCCCATGGCAAGCGGCCCGCCGAGCGACGGACCGAATCCGCCGGACGTCACGACGCCGATTTTCGCGCCGCTCGCATCGGTGATCTCGGTTCCCTCGCGCGCCGGCTGGCGGCCCTCGGGCACAATCCCAACGCGCCGCCGCGCCGTTCCGTCAGCGAGTTCGCGCTGGATGCGATCTGCGCCCGGGAAACCGCCCTCCTGCCGGCGGCGCTTCTGGATCGACCATGTGAGCGCCGCCTCGACTGGGGACGTCGTGCGGTCGATGTCGTGCCCATAGAGGCAGAGCCCGGCTTCGAGCCGCAGCGAATCGCGCGCACCCAAGCCGATCAGTTTGACTTCCGGCTCGCGCAGCAGCGCGCGCGCCACGCGTTCCACCTTGTCGGCGCGCACCGAGATTTCAAACCCGTCCTCGCCCGTGTAGCCCGAGCGCGAGACGTGGCACGAGATGCCGTCGAACAGCGTCGAAGCCGCCGACATGAAGGCGATCGACCCGATGCCCTGACAATGCTTTTCCAGCGCCTCGGCGGCTTTCGGCCCCTGCAACGCCAGCAATGCGCGATGCGGGGCGCGAATCAGCCGGACGTTCAACGGCAGATGCGCCTCCACATGGGCGAAATCCTGCTCCTTGCAGGCGGCGTTGACGACCAGCATCAACGCGCCGTCCTCGTCCGGATCGGCCGGGCGCGTCACCATCAGGTCGTCGAGAATTCCGCCGGTTTCGTCGAGGAACTGCGTGTAGCGCTGACGGCCGGGGGCGAGATCGACGATGTCGGCCGGACACAGCGCTTCCAGCGCCCGCGCCGTCGTGGCGTGGTCGGGACCGATCAGGAACCCCTGCCCCATGTGCGAAACATCGAACAGGCCGGCGGCGGCGCGCGTGTGCAGATGCTCGGCCAGAATGCCCTCGGCATACTGGATCGGCATGTCGTAGCCCGCGAAGGGCGCCATTCGCGCGCCGGACGCCAGATGCAGCGCATGCAGGGGCGTGCGCAGGACTTGCGACGCGGTGACGGCAGGATTGGATGTGTCGGTCATTTGGTCCCGGCGCAATAGACGACGCGAACCCGACGATGGGCCGACGCATGTCGGCCATCCGGTTCCGCGCCCCCTCTGTCCTGAGACCTGAGAGATTTCCTGACTTGCGTCAGTTACGCCCTTCGGTGGACGCGCTCGCGCGCATCGCTTTCCAGAGTGTCATCCCCCAGCGGTCCATTGGCCTGAGCGTTTCCGGGGCGGTTGCGCCTTCGGCGCCGACCGGTTTCGCAACCGAATCGGACTCTTCCGCTGGGGATCTAAATCTGACGGATCGATGGATAAGGCCGCGGGCCGCGAAGTCAATGCCGGCCCGGCCGAGATCAGCCGCGACGGCGCTTCTTGGACGGCGGCAATTTGCTGCTTCCACCCTCGAAACCGACAAAAATCTGGTAGTCGTCATAGGCGGTCTCGCCGATGAACGGCACCCGGATCGGATCGGCCACGATCGAGAACGCGGTCTGGGCGCTGCCCGCCGGAATGGTGGCGGCGACGCGGTAGACCTTGGTTTCAATGATCTTTTCGTCCGATTCGCGCCGAACCGAGATCTTCACCGGCACCGTGAACGACGACGGCGAACCCGCCGGGCCGAGTAGAACCTTGCCCTCGACCCCGACCTTGATGACAATCTGGCCGTTTTCCACAACGCAATCGCGGGCCAGATCGCCCATCGAATATTGATAGCGGACGCTGGAGTTCGACTGGCCGCCCGCATAGGACCGCACGGTCGAGCCGCCTTCCGCCACGTCCACGGCGGGACAATCGACCTTGGTCACGTTCCCCGGACCGGCTGCAACCGGCGGCGCATTCGGCGAATTGTAGGCTAGCAGATTGCCGAAGGTGTTCTCATTGAACCCGCCCGGCATGCTGGAGCAGCCTGCCAGAATCGACAGGACCGCTACGGCCCCCATGACCCGACCCGCCCGGAGTCCAGAACCCGTTCGCTCGATGTACATACTCAACTCCGATACGCCGCATTGCCGGCCGGGCCGGACGGGTCCGGACACGAGCCAGTCCGGGCCAATACCACAGTTCGGGGAAATGAGGCCAGAGCCGCCCGCCAATGACGGTCAGGGCAGCTTTTCGTAGCCGTCCTTGAAGCCGGCGAGTTGCAGCGGGATGCCGATTCCCTCTTCCGGCGTATTGAAGATGATGAACGTGCCGGTCTGGCCGCCGCGCAACTGGTCGAGCAGCGCGTCCTCCATCACCACTTCGGCCACGCAGCCTGATGGCAGGCAGCGCACGAAGCCGGCGCGGCCCACGTCGATCTGGTCGACCTTGAGGCCGAGCCCTGCCGGGAGCAACACGCCAAGCGGGGCGATCACCCGCAGCAGCCGGGATTTGTTGTCGGCGGTTTTCAGCACGATCACGACCAGATTGACGTTGGGCTTGTCCTCGGCCGCAACCGATTGAATCAGCGCGCATTGTTCCCGGCTGGCGCCGGGCGGCGTCTCGCAGCGCAGCTCCCAGTCGCCGTATTTCGCCTTGACGAGCCCCTGCGCGCCTGCAGGCGCAACGCCGAAGACGACGCACAACAATCCAAACAGGCCAGCGAGCCAGCCGCGCCGCAGCGCAAAGGATGCATGGTGGTAGGCCATCGTTACTCCGATCGCGCGACCCGTGAGCGGTGAAGACGCGGACAGGGCCCCTTACCCCACCAAATGGGGCCGAATATGGCGACAGGCCGCGAATCGCCCGGCAAAAGCCACGCCCCCAGCCTGTCTGTTGTGGGTAGCAAAAGCTCCTTGCGTGTCAAGCGCGCAGCCTCCTGCGGGAAACCGGCGGCGAAACGGAATTTTCGCGCCCATTTGCCGCATGGATGGCTCACAGCGCGATTGTTGCGCTCCATCGCGGATTGTGGTTTGGAACGGCATATTGGCGGGGTGTGCGGTCGACGACTGGAACGCCGCGCGGCCATCTGGCGCGCAGCGAGACCAAAACGAAACGCCGTCTGGCGCAACGGGAGCAAAGACGTTGATGATGCAGGGACTATTCGGGGCGAGGGGCCGGCGCGCCCTTTTGGGGGCCGCAGTGCTGTCGTCGGCGCTTGCGATGACCATCTCCAGCGCGCTGGCGCAGGTGGTCGGCCGCGGTTTTCCCAATCAGATGGGGCTGATCGAAGGCCAAACGGCGATCGCACATGAGATCGACTTCTTTCACAACGTGATCCTGCTCCCGCTCATCACGATCATCTCGCTGTTTGTGCTGGCGCTGCTGATCTACACGATGGTCCGCTTCAACGAGAAGGCGAACCCGACCCCCAGCCGCACCACCCACCACACTGGCCTTGAAGTCGCCTGGACGGTCATCCCGGTGATGATTCTCGTCGTTATGGCTATCCCGTCGTTTCGCCTGCTGACCCACCAGCTCACCCTGCCCGACGCCGACATCACCCTGAAGGCGACCGGCAAGCAGTGGTACTGGTCTTACGCCTACCCGAAAGACACGGCTGGCGCCGCCGGCTTCGAGTTCGACTCGAACCTCCTCGATCAGGCCAAGCTCCCGGCCGACAAGCTCCGCCTGCTCGACGTCGACAATGAAGCCGTTGTGCCGGTGAACAAGACCGTCCGCCTGCAGGTCACGGCCGACGCCGTCGGCGTCATCCACTCCTTCGTGATCCAGTCCTTCGGGATCCGTGTCGACGCGGTGCCGGGCCGCTTGAACGAGACGTGGTTCAAGGCCGAGAAGGAAGGCGTCTATTACGGTCAGTGCTCGAAGATCTGCGGCAAGGACCACGCCTACATGCCGATCGTCTTCCGGGTCGTCAGCGAAGACAAATACAAGGAATGGCTGGCCAAGGCTTCGAAGGAATTCGCGAGCGTCGACGGGCCGGTGAAGCTGGCGGACGCATCCGCCGCCGTTCGCCAGTAATTCAACAGGAAATTCCGAGGACACCCGATGGCTACGAACGCAACGGCCCATCACGACCACGACCACGCGCATGACGACCACGCCATCCCGACCGGGTGGCGCCGCTACATGTTTTCGACGAACCACAAGGACATCGGCACGCTCTACATCTACTTCGCCGTGATGGCGGGCATCATCGGCTTCCTGATGTCCTTCGCCATCCGTCTCGAGCTGATGAACCCGGGGATCACGATCTTCCCGACCATCTCGTCGTGGCTCGCCGGCAGTTCATCGCCAGACGCGGCCAAGAACATGTACAACGTGTTCATCACCGCGCACGGCGTCATCATGATCTTCTTCATGGTCATGCCGGCCCTGATCGGCGGCTTCGGCAACTGGTTCGTGCCGCTGATGATCGGCGCGCCCGACATGGCCTTCCCGCGGATGAACAACATATCGTTCTGGCTGTTGCCGGCATCGTTCCTGCTGCTCGTCCTGTCGATGTTCGTCGAGGGCGCTCCCGGAATGAAGGGTTTCGGCGGCGGCTGGGTGATGTATCCGCCGCTGTCGTCGAACACCGGCCACCCCGGCCCGGCGATGGATTTCGTGATCCTGTCGCTGCATCTCGCGGGCGCCTCGTCGATCCTCGGCGCGATCAACTTCATCACCACCATTTTCAACATGCGCGCGCCGGGCATGACCCTGCACAAGATGCCGCTGTTC
>CANJEY010000014.1 GCA_947472615.1 Beijerinckiaceae bacterium | reverse complement strand
CTTCCCGATCTCGTTCACCGTCGGAACGAAGCAGTATGTGGCGATCGCAACCGGCAACGGTTCGAGCGAGGCGAAGTCGCTGGCGACGCTGACGCCCGAACTCACCAATCCGGATGGCGGCTCGGTGCTCTGGGTCTTCGCCCTGCCGGACAACAAGTAAGGTGCGGCGGGCGGCGCGTTCTGCGCGCCGCCCGGCTCGCGGTATCCACATGCCCGCAACGCGCCACAAGCGCGAAACGACCCAGAAGGCGCGCGCTCTGGCAGTGCGGGTCCTTGCGGCGTTGACGAGTATTGCGCTCTCGACGCTCGCGCTGGCGCAGACGCCCTTCATCGTCGATCAATGGAAACTCGGACGCCGCGATTCCGGTTCGACGCTGTCTTACTGCGTCGATCAGCGCGATCCCGACTGGCCGGTCGCGCGCGACTTGGCGCAACAGATCGCCGGCGCGCTGCTGCTGGAGCCGAAGGAGCGTCTGTTCACCGAACAGATGATCACCGACAACCTCGACAATCTCTACCGCATCCTGCAGGAGAGCTGCGATCTGTTCATGGGATTCAAGCTGATCCCTGACGCCTATCCTGACTGGATGACGCTGACCCGCGCCTATTACCGCGCATCCTACGTCGTTGTCGTCGCCGACGGAAAATGGAAGTCGCTGGCCGACGTGCCGCGCACTGGCGCAATCGCGGCGACACTCGGCACGTCCGCCGATCTGCGCCTGACGCAATATCTGATGTCGCTGCGAGACACTGAGCGCTGGCAGCGGTTCCCGATGGCGAACGACGAAGCCGCGCTGCGCGCTGTCCTCAGCGGCACAGCCCAGGCTGCACTGGTGTGGGAGCCGGCCTTTCAGGCGCTGCGGCGGGACGATCCGGCGTTCGCACGCCTGCGCGCCGCCGGGCCTGCTCCGCTGCCGGCGATGACTGCCGATGTCGGCGCGGCGCTGTTGTCGTCCGAAAGCTTTCTGCGCACGAATGTCGATCAGGCAATCGCCGCGCTGGCCGCCGATGGCACGCTGGCGCGCATCTTCGCCGATCACAAATTTCCCGGCCGCATCCCACAGGACTCCCGATGAGCGAAGCGCCGGCCGTCACGATCGAGGCCATCACCAAGCGCTACGGGCGCACACTGGCGCTCGACGCTGTGAGTTTCGAGGTGCGGCGGGGCGAATTGTTCGCACTGCTCGGGCCCAACGGCGCCGGCAAGACGACGCTGCTGCATATTCTCTGCACCATTCTGCGCGCCGACAGCGGCGTCGCGACCACGAACGGCGTCGATGTGGCGAAAGATCCGCTCGGCGCGCGCCGCAACATCGGCGTCGTGTTTCAGGAGCCGAGCCTCGACGACCGCCTCACCGTCTGGGAAAATCTCAACTTCCACGGTCTCGTGTACGGCGTGCCGGCCGCGATCCGCAGTAAGCGCATCGATGACATGCTCGCCATCGTCGAACTGTCCGACTGGCGCGACAAGCTGGTGCGAACGCTGTCGTCGGGCATGAAGCGCCGCCTCGAAATCGCGCGCGCGCTCGTGCATGAATCGCGGCTGCTGTTTCTCGACGAGCCCACAGTCGGGCTCGACGCGCAATCGCGCGACCGCATGTGGCGTTACATCCACCGGCTGCGCGAAGAACGCGGCCTCACTGTCGTGGTCACCACGCACTACATCGAGGAAGTCGAGAACTGCGATCGCGTCTGCGTGATCGACCACGGCAAGGTGCTGGCGATCGATTCGCCTCAGACTCTCAAGGCGCAGCACGGGCAGCAATTGCTGCGTCTCGTGCCACGCGATGATGCGACGCGCGCGGAGATTCTCGCCGCCTATCCAGATCGCATCGTGCGCGACCGCGACGAACTCGTGCTGAAATCCGACGGCGACGCCTTTGTCGAGAGTCTGTTCGGCAAGTTTGGCCTGCGCATCCGCAGGCTCGCGGTGGAAGATCCGAGTCTCGAAAGCGTGTTCCTCACCCTGACGGGCCGCGAATTGCGTGATCAGGCGGCGAGCGCGCGCGACCTCACCTACGAATTCGGCAAGCGCGGCGGGGAACACACGAAATGACCCAGGCCGAAGCGCGCGATCAGCAAAGATTCGGTCTGATGCTGCAACTCGGCGGCGTCTACGCCATCTGGCTGCGCGAGGTGAAGCGTGCCGTGCGCGATCGCGGCCAGCTCATCGGCGGCGTCATTCGGCCGCTGCTCTATGTGCTGATCATGGGCATCGGGCTCAATCCGTATTTTCGCGGCGAGATCTACGGCGAAGTAAAATTCGTCGTGCCCTACACGTATCTGCAGTTCATCTTTCCAGCCGTCATCGCGCTGAACATTCTCTACACATCCGTGCAATCGGCCGTGTCGGTGATCTGGGATCGCGAATTCGGCTTCCTGCGCGAAGTGCTGGTGTCGCCACTGCCGCGCGTGTCGATTCTGCTGGGCAAAGTGCTGGGCGGTGCGACGGTCGCGATGTTCCACGGCTCGTTGGTGCTGGCGCTCGCGCCCTATGCGGACATCGGTCTCACATTCGCATCCGTGGCGAAGGGATTGGGGCTGATGTTCCTGCTGGCGTTCGCGCTGACGTCGGCGGGCGTGATTCTCGCGGGACGCATTCGCAGCTTCGAGGGCTTCGGGGTGTTCTCGAACGCCGTCATCCTGCCGCTGTATTTTCTGTCGAGTTCGGTGTTCCCGCTCGATCCGTCGCTGTCGAGCGCGCAGATGCGCGTCGTCTATCCCGAATGGCTGGTGTTTCTCGTCGAGATCAATCCGCTGACCTATGCGGTCGACGCGATGCGCGGCGCGTTCATTCATTTCAACCAGTTCGATCCACGCATCGGACCTGTCGTGCTGATTGGCATGGCGGTGTTTTTCTTCTCGTGGGCGCTCCACGAATTCAGGAAAGCTTGACGTGCCGCCGCCCGCGCCACGCAATCCGGTCAGGGATGCGATCTCGTCGGTCGCGGTTCTGAGCCTGCTGGCGGGCGTGTATTTCCTCGATCCGGACACCTCGCTGCAGGAAGTCAGAAAGGCCGGAACGCTGCGCGCCTGCGTGCCCGAGACCTATCCGCCGCTGGTGACGAACAGCCCCGACAGGCCCGGCATCGATATCGAACTGCTACGCGAGATCGCGAAGGGCATCGGGGTCGAACTGGCGCTGACGCGCGTGCCGGCGATGGGCCAGGATTTCAATCCGCGCAACTGGCGCATCACGCGCGCGCAATGTCAGGCGCTGGCGGGCGGCGTCGTCGATTCGCCGCTGACGCGCTCGTTTCTCGATACGGCAGGGCCGCATGCCGAAACCGGCTGGGCCATCGTGTCGAAAGTCCCGATCGCCGACATCGCCCGCAAGCGCGCGACGGCGTTGCCGGGCGTCTCGGGCCTCGATCGCCTTGCGTTGACGCAGGCTTTGCGGGCCGCAAGCGCGACAGCGGCGCTCGCCCCGAACGCGGACGCCTTCGCGGCCGCCATCCGCGACGGCCGCGCCGATTTCGGCGTCACCGAGCGGTTGAACGCGCAGCGCATCGCGGCCGACAACACCTGGAGCGTGGACTGGATGCCGGGCGATCTGCCGCGCTATTCGGTCGTGTTCGGTCTGTGGAAAGGCGATCTCACCCTGAAGCGCGCGATCGTGCGACAGATGGAGCGCATGAAGGCAGACGGCACGCAGGCCGCAATCCTGTCGCGCTATCTCGGCGGGCCGAAAACCGCGTCAGCGCAATAACAGATCGCTCATCCAGCGCAGCGCGCCACCGAACAGTTTCGTGTGCACGCCGAGCGCCGACAGCGCCAGCATCGCGGTGGCGCACGGAATGCGCAGTTTGCGCAACACCGGCGTCCAGCCCGGCCGCGCCGCCGCGATGAAGTGCTCGCCGGCAAGCGATGGAATCGGCGCGAGATTAACGAGCGCGAACCACAGCCCGATCTCGCCGAACGCGCGGGTGAACGTCGTCGCCACCTGTGCGGCCGAAGCGTCCAGCAGCGACAATGCGCCGGGTAACGCGAATTGCAGAACGATGAAGACGATCAGCACGAGCGCGCTATTGATGAACGGCAGCGCCGCGAGCGACGGACGGCCGCCACGCAGCCGCACCGCTTCAACATCGAGCGGTCTGATCCACCCCGGCCCGAACAGCACGGCGCAGACGAGCCCGATCAGATCGAGATGGACCAGCGGCGAAAGGCGCGCGCGGCCATCATGCGCAGGCCCTTTATCCCCGAGCCGCCACGCGACGCCCGCCAGCGTGAATCCGACGATCGAAGCGATGACCAGAAACGCCGCAAGCCGGTAGCCGAGTTGCTGAAGCGAATAATCCATCGCCGCGCCGCGGCGTCAGCGTTTCAAGCTCATCTGCTGTTGCGCCTCGGGCGCGACAGGCAGTTCCTTGTCGCCCGCCGCATAGCCGTTCTGGCTCAGCAGAAACGCGACGACGTCCGCATAGACGTCGTCTTCGAGTCGGCCGGGACGGTCCGGCGGCATCTTGGTCTTGGTGAAGGCGTAGAGCGCCGCGACGCTGCCAGCGCCCCAATGGTTGCGGAACCACGAACCCTTCAGCGGCGCGCCGCCGAACTCGCCGTCGTCGAGATTGCCGCCATGACAATCCTGACAATTCTTCATGTAGATCGCTTCGCCCCGTTCAGCCTGCGCCTGCGTGAACGATGGCCCAGACGCCGCGCCCGCTGTTGATGGCGCAGCGCCTGCAATCGGACGCTGCCCATAAACGTCGAGCGAGGTGAGCTGCGTCTTGCGCTCGACGGCGATGTCGGCCGGAGTCAGCGGCTTGAAATCGGCCGGCAGATTCTTGTCGTTGCCCCAGGAATACAGGGCGTAGTCGAGCGCCGCAGCCAGTTGATCGTCCGGCAGCGAATTCCACGGCGGCATCACGCCCTCATAAGTCTTGCCGTGCACCGTGATCGCGCCCTCGACGCCATAGAGCACCGCGCGCGCCAGATAGGCGCGGCCGTTCGGAGCCTTCGCCAGATCGGCGATGTGACCGGCGAGCGGCGGGAATGCGCCTTCGAGCCCCTGCCCATTGGGCTGATGGCAGGCGGAGCAAACGGTCGAATAGGTGCGCTCGCCGTTCGCCTTCCAGTCGAACGCGACCTGCGCGGCGACAGACTGCGGCAGAAGGCTCAACAGCGCCGCTGTCGCAAGCCCGGCGATGACGCGCGAGAATTCGGCTGTCTGGGACATGCGGCAGGCTCCTCCGGCTCGATCGGGACGAGTTCGGCCCGTCCATTGCGTCAACGCGGCCGCCTGCTTCTGGTTTCTGCAACGTCGACGGCCGGTGCAGGAAATAGCATCGTGGCCGCCGATGCCAAGGCCGAAGTTGGCGAAACCATATCCTGCGGCGGAACAGCCGCGACGCCTCGCCGGATTCCACTTTCGCCAAAAACCCGGTAGGAATGACCCGAGCAGCCAGCCGCACGCAGGGGTGCGGACAAGTGCTGGACAGGGTGAGGATTGCATGAAGATCGGGCTTTTCGACCACATTGAAGATTCGGGCCGTTCGCTCGCGACGACATTCGACGAACGCCTGCGGTTCATTCAGATGGCCGACGAGGCCGGCTTCTATTGCGTGCATCTGGCCGAACATCATTGCTCGCCGCTCAACATGGTTCCGGTGCCGGGCGTGTTCATGGGCGCCATCGCGCGGCTGACGAAGCGCATCCGCTTCGGGCCAATGGTGTACCTGCTGCCGCTCTATTCGCCGCTGCGGCTGGCGGAGGAAATCTGCATGCTCGACCATCTGAGCCACGGGCGGCTTGAGGTCGGCGTCGGGCGCGGGGTGTCGCCGTTCGAACTCGGTTTCCACAAGATCGACCATGACAAGTCGCGCGACATCTTCATCGACGCCTACGGGTGCCTGAAGGCCGCGCTGGGCTCGAATCTGTTCAGCTACGAAGGCGAGAACTACAGCTACAAGAACGTGCCGATGCCGCTGCGGCCGTTGCAGCAGCCGATGCCGGCGTTCTGGTACGGCTCGTCGAACGCCATCGGCTCGACATGGGCGGGCGAACACGGTCTGCACTTCGCCTCCAACGGTCCGACCTCACGCGCCAAGGCGAACATCGAAACCTTCAAGGCTGCGCTCGCCAAGCGCGGCGCGCCGGCGCAGCCCAAGGCCGAATTCCCCGGCGGCGTCGCCATCGGGGTGACGCGGCAGATCGTCGTCGCCGATACGGACGCGCAGGCCCACGCCATCGCCAGGCCGGCGGCGGAAGTCCACGTCAAGCATCTCAACTGGCTGAAGGACAATCACGTCTCGCCCGAATTCGCCAATCGGCTGCAGGTCCCGATTGGCGGTTCGTTCGAGGATCATCTGCGCGAAGGCACGCTGATAGCCGGCTCGCCGAAGACCGTCATCGCCGAGATCGAGAAGCAGCACGGAGAAATGGGCATCAATTACCTGATCTCCTATCTGTTCTTCGGCCAGATGTCGTTCCCGGACGCAATGCGGTCGATGCAATTGTTCTCGACCGAAGTGATGCCGAAGATCGCGCATCTCTGACGCCATCGAAGGGGGCCGCCATGCGTTTCGAAATTTCCGGAACCGTCATGCAGACCGTCGCGATCGAACTCGCGCGTGGAGAGACGATCTACAGCCAGACCAACAGCATGGCGTGGATGAGCGACAACATCGACATGGATACGCATACGGGCGGCGGGTTTCTCGCAGGCCTGAAGCGCACGTTCGGCGGCGGCAGCTTCTTCGTCACCGACTTCACCGCGCAGGGCAACGGTCACATCGCGTTCGCGCCGCGTTTTCCGGGCACGATCGTGGCGCAGAAGCTGATGGCCGGCCAATCGCTGATCTGCAGCAAGGAAGCCTTCCTCTGCGCGGAGAAATCCGTGACGCTGGAAATCGCCTGGCAGCGCAAGATCGGCGCGGGCTTCTTCGGCGGCGAAGGCTTCGTGTTGCAGAAGGTCACCGGCCCCGGCACGGTATGGCTGGATATCTCCGGCGAACTCGTCGAGCGCGATCTCGCGCCGGGCGAGAAGCTGCTCGTGCACGCCGGCCATGTGGGCGTGCAGGAACCGACGGTTGAATTCGACATCCAGATGGTGCGCGGCTTCAAGAACGTGCTGTTCGGCGGCGAGGGCCTGTTTCTCGCCACCCTCACCGGCCCCGGCCACATCTGGCTGCAAAGCATGCCGATCCTGAACCTCGCCGAGGAAATCGGCCGCTACATGCCGGGACGCTCAGAAGCCACGACGTCGGGCTCCATCGGCGGCGCAGCGGCCGCGACCGTGGTGGGCGGATTGTTGGGCGGGTTGCTGAATTCGGGCGGGAACAAGAGCAGCGGCGACCGCGAGGCTTGAGCGCCCGGCAAACGAACAGGCCCGTCGCGTCACCGCCACGGGCCTTATTTTTGTTTTGGGAGTCGAAGTCCCCCGTGCTTCGAGACGGCCGCTACGCTGCCTCCTCAGCATGAGGGATTTTTTGCTGTTGCAGGCCTCTGGCGCCTTCATCCCGAGGAGCGAGCGAAGCTCGCGTCTCGAAGGACGAAGGCGCGCGGCGGCGCTGGCTCAGAGCAGCCCCGCGCCCCGCGCCCACTTGTATTTCGCGCCCAGCACTTCCACCGGAAATTCGGTCGAATACGCATAGGCCGGGATGCCGTTCTGGTAGAGATATTCGGCGGCTTCCTCGACTTCCACGTCTCCGGCGAGCGAGGCGACCATCGGCTTGACGAAGCCCTTCGCCTCCATCTCCTTCTTCACCTCGACCATGTTGCGGGCGAACACCATCGGGGGCGTCACGATCGTGTGCCAGTAGCCGAGGATCAGCGCGTGGATGCGTTCGTCCGTCAGCCCGAGCTTCACGGTGTTGACATAGGTGATCGGCGGTTCGCCGCCGGTGATGTCGACCGGATTGCCAGCCGCCCCGAATGGCGGGATGAACTTGCGGAACGCCGCGTCGAGGTCGGCCGGCATCGACATCAGCTTGAGGCCGTTGTCGACGCAGGCGTCCGACAACAGCACGCCCGAACCGCCCGCGCCCGTGATGATGAGAACGTTCTCGCCGGCCGGGGTCGGCAGTACCGGCACGCCGCGCGCGAATTCCAGCATCTGGCGCAGCGAGCGCGCGCGGATGACGCCGGACTGGTTGAACACGTCCTCGTAAATCTTGTCGTTGCCGGCGAGCGCGCCGGTGTGCGACGAGGCCGCCTTCGCGCCGGCCGACGTGCGGCCAGCCTTCAACACCACAATGGGCTTCTTCTTCGAGACGCGCTTGGCGACTTCCGCAAAGGCGCGGCCGTCTTTCAGATCTTCGCAATGCTGCGCGATGATGTGGGTGTTGTCGTCCTGCTCGAAGAAGCAAAGCAGATCGTCCTCGTCGATATCCGACTTGTTGCCGAGGCCGACGATCGCCGACACGCCCATCTTGGCCGAGCGCGAGAAGCCGATGATCGCCATGCCGATGCCGCCCGATTGCGACGACAGCGCCGCGTGGCCTTTCACGTCATAGGCGGTGCAGAAGGTCGCGCAGAGATTTTTCGGCGTATAGTAGAAGCCGTAGATGTTCGGCCCCATCAGGCGGATGTTGTACTTGCGGCCGATCGCCTGAATCTCCGCCTGCCCTTCGACATTGCCGGTCTCGGCGAAGCCTGAGGGAATCAGCACGGCGCCGGAGATTTTCTTCTCGCCGCATTCGGTAAGCGCGCCCGCCACGAAGGGCGCGGGAATCGCGAACACCGCGACGTCGATGTCGCCCTCGACATCCTTGACCGACTTGTAGGCCTTGTAGCCGAGTATCTCGTCGGCCTTCGGGTGGATCGGATAGATCTTGCCCTTGTAGCCGCCGTTGATGAGGTTCTTCATCACCGAATTGCCGATCTTGCCGGCTTCGGCCGATGCGCCGATCACCGCCACCGCATCGGGCCGCATGATGCGGTTCATCGACTTCACGATGTCGGCTTCCTTCGGGCGGAAGCGCGGCGCGGCAGGCGCGAAATCCACCACGATGCGGACGTCGGCCGCGATCGCCCCGGCCTTCGAGGCGAAGATCGGGTTAAGATCGAGTTCGGAAATTTCCGGGAAGTCCGCGACGAGCTGCGAGATCTTGACGATCACGTCGGCGAGGGCCGCCTTGTTGACCTTCTCGCCGCCGCGCACGCCGTTCAGCATTTCCGCCGCCTTGATGCCTTCGAGCATCGAGCGCGCTTCGGTCTTGGTGGTCGGCGCGAGACGGAACGTCACGTCCTTCAGCACTTCAACGAGCACGCCGCCGAGGCCGAACGCCACGAGCTTACCGAACGAGCCGTCGGTAATGGCGCCGACGATGACTTCCGTTCCGCCGGTGATCATCTGCTGGATCTGGATGCCTTCGATCCTCGCCTTCGCCTTGTACTTCCTGGCGTTCGCCAGAATCGTCGCATAGGCCTTCTGGGCCGCCTTGGCGTCCGCGACGCCGACGATGACGCCGCCGGCCTCGGTCTTGTGGAGGATGTCCGGCGAGACGATCTTCATCACGACCGGGAAGCCGATTCTGGCGGCGAGCTTGCCGGCTTCGGCCGCGGAGGTCGCGAGACCTTCCTTCGGCACCGGAATGCCGTAGGCGTCGCAAACCAGCTTGCCCTCGGGCGCTGTGAGGCTGGTGCGTTTGTCGGCTTTCACCGCGTCGAGAATCTTGCGAACAGCGTCCTTCTTGCCAGCCATCGTTTCCTCCTTGTCGACCCTTGTTCGGCGACTGGTCGCCGCTGCCCGTTCTCGGGACGGCCCGCCAAGTCATTTGGCATTTGGCATACCAACGAGCTATATTGTCAAGACGACAAGTTGGAAATATCGGAGGGGTGTCGCGGTAGGCCACCGCTTGACATTCTGGTATCTGGTATGCCAATTTTCATTGCGAGCGTGGAACATTTCCCACTTGCAGTTGTCCGGGCATTCGATCCATGTCGTCGCGAGTTCAGGTCGCCTTTCAGGGGACACGGAGACTGGGAATGAAAGCTGCGACAGCGGCGCGCGGCGGCGTGCGCAGAAATCCGGACACGCTTCTCTCGCCCATCCAGGTCGAGGAAAGCTTCAAATCCAAGGCCTATGCGGCGCTGAAAGAGGCCATCATCAGGATGGATCTCTATTCGACGCCGGAGCCCGTGATGCTCGACGAGCGCGAGATCTCCGAGCGCCTCGGCGTCAGCCGCACCCCGATTCG
The DNA here is from genome assembly GCA_947472615.1 of Beijerinckiaceae bacterium. Classification (GTDB taxonomy): domain Bacteria; phylum Pseudomonadota; class Alphaproteobacteria; order Rhizobiales; family Beijerinckiaceae; genus Terripilifer. The sequence goes on along the minus strand of CANJEY010000014.1, from coordinate 14,300 downwards.
CGAGGCCATCGCGATGCTCGAACAGGATGGCTTTGTGCGCACCGTGCCGCGCCGCGGCATTCTGGTGGTGCGCAAGAACAAGCGCGAAATCATCGAAATGGTGCAGGCCTGGGCGGCGCTGGAGAGCATGGCTGTGCGTCTGCTGATCCAGAACGCGACAGACGAAGAAATCAGCGGCCTGCATGCGCTGATGCGCCGCTTCGAGGCCGAGCAGCGTCCCGACGAAAACCTCAGCGATTATTCCGCCGCCAACATCGAATTCCACCAGATGATCATCCGCCTGTCGAAGTCGCGCGTGCTGGCGGACATGACCGACAATCTGCTTCTGCATGTGCGCGGCATTCGCGCGCTGACGATAGGCCGGCACGATCGGGCCAAGCGCTCGATCGGCGATCATCTGGCGATCATCAACGCGATCGAAAAGCGCGACGTTACGGCCGCCGAACAATTGGCGCGCGATCATACGCTCGGCCTCGCGAATTTCGTCGAGAGCCACGGCCACGAAATATTCGACTGAACGCCGGACCGCGCAACGCGCGTCCCTCAATGATTGAAAGGGAGGTTGTATCTATGAGCGAGACTGCGTCGCAGACGGCAGGAGCCGCGGAAGAGCGGGATCTCACCGACGGTTTCAACCTCGTCATCGACGCGCTGAAGCTCAACGGCATTCAGACGATCTACAACGTCCCGGGAATTCCGATTACCGATCTCGGCCGCATGATGCAGGGCTCGGGCTTGCGGGTGATTTCGTTCCGCCATGAACAGAACGCTGGCTACGCGGCCTCGATCGCGGGCTTTCTGACGAAGAAGCCGGGCGTTTGCCTTACGGTCTCCGCGCCGGGCTTTCTCAACGGCCTCACGGCGCTCGCCAACGCCACCACGAATTGCTTTCCGATGATCCTGATCTCGGGCTCGTCCGAGCGTGAGATCGTCGATCTGCAGCAGGGCGATTATGAGGAGATGGACCAGCTCGCCATCGCCAAGCCGCTGTGCAAGGCGGCGTTCCGCGTGCTGCACGCGGCCGACATCGGCATCGGCGTCGCGCGCGCGATCCGCGCCGCAGTGTCGGGCCGTCCGGGCGGCGTCTATCTCGATCTGCCCGCCAAACTCTTCGGTCAGGTGATCGACGCCGAAGTTGGTCAGAAGTCGCTGGTGAAGGTCATCGACCCGGCTCCGGCGCACATTCCGGCCCCCGCCGCCGTGAAGCGAGCGCTCGACGTGCTGAAGAGCGCGAAAAAGCCCGTCATCATTCTCGGCAAGGGCGCGGCCTACGCGCAGGCCGACGACGACATTCGCGCTTTCGTCGAGAAAAGCGGCGCGCCGTTCCTGCCGATGAGCATGGCGAAGGGCTTGCTGCCGGACGTGCATCCGCAAGCGGCGGGCGCGGCGCGTTCCACCGTGCTGGCTGAATCGGATGTGGTGATGCTGATCGGCGCGCGCCTCAACTGGCTGCTGTCGCACGGCAAAGGAAAGACGTGGGGCAAGGCCCCGAAGAAGTTCATCCAGATCGACATCGAACCGAAAGAAATGGATTCGAACGTCGAGATCGTCGCGCCTCTCGTGGGCGACATCGGCTCATGCGTATCGGCGCTGCTCGCCGGCATGGGATCGGACTGGCCCGCCGCGCCGGCAGACTGGGTAAAGTCCGTCAATACCAAGAAGGACGACAACATCGCCAAGATGGCGCCGCGCCTGATGAACAACAAATCGCCCATGGATTACCACGGCGCGCTCGGCGTTCTGCGCACCATCGTGAAGGAGCGGCCGGACGCGCTGTTCGTAAACGAAGGCGCGAACACGCTCGATCTCACGCGCGGCATCGTCGACATGTACAAGCCGCGCAAACGCCTCGACGTCGGCACGTGGGGCGTGATGGGCATCGGCATGGGCTTCTGCATCGCCGCCACAGTGGAGACAGGCAAGCCGGTGCTGGCGGTTGTGGGCGACAGCGCTTTCGGGTTCTCCGGCATGGAGGTCGAGACGATCTGCCGTTACAACCTGCCAGTCTGTGTCGTCGTGTTCAACAATGACGGCATCTATCGTGGCGATGGCGTCAATCTCGGCGGCGGCAGCGATCCGTCCACCACCGTATTCGTCAAGGGCGCGCGCTACGATCGCATGATGGAAGCGTTCGGCGGCGTCGGCGTCAACGCGACATCGCCGGATGAATTGCGCGTCGCGGTAAACACCGCGATGGATTCCGGCAAGCCGACGCTCATCAACGCCGTCATCGACCCGGCGGCGGGCGCGGAAAGCGGCCGCATTGGCAATCTCAACCCGCAAAGCCAGCTCAAGAAGAAATAGGACAGGTTTCCGCCGCGCTCATTCCCGACTGCATCGAAACCTTGAACAGACGCTCGGCCGCGGGCGTCGCCGCCACCATCCAAGAACGGAGACGCACACATGACCAAAGCGCTTGAAGGCGTGAAGATCCTCGACTTCACACACGTCCAGTCCGGCCCCACCTGCACGCAATTGCTCGCCTGGTTCGGGGCGGACGTGATCAAGGTCGAACGCCCCGGCGTTGGCGACATCACGCGCGGCCAGCTTCAGGACGTTCCGAAGGCCGACAGCCTGTATTTCACCATGCTGAACCACAACAAGCGTTCGATCACCCTCGACACCAAGAACCCGAAGGGCAAGGAGGTGCTGACGCGCCTGATCGAGACCTGCGACATTCTCGTCGAGAACTTCGGTCCGGGCGTGCTCGATCGCATGGGCTTCCCGTGGGAGAAGATCAACGCCATCAACCCACGCATGATCGTTGCTTCGATCAAAGGCTTCGGCCCCGGCCCGTACGAAGATTGCAAGGTTTACGAGAACGTCGCCCAGTGCACCGGAGGCGCGGCCTCCACCACCGGCTTCCGCGATGGACTGCCGCTCGTCACCGGCGCGCAGATCGGCGACTCGGGCACCGGCCTGCATCTGGCGGTCGGCATTCTGGCGGCGCTGAACCAGCGCCACATCACCGGCAAGGGCCAGCGCGTCACCGCCGCCATGCAGGACGGCGTGCTCAACCTATGCCGCGTGAAGCTGCGCGACCAGCAGCGCCTCGCCCACGGCCCGCTCACCGAATACAGCCAGTACGGCGAGGGCATCCCGTTCGGCGACGCGACGCCGCGCGCCGGCAATGATTCCGGCGGTGGGCAGCCGGGCCGCATCCTGAAGTGCAAGGGCTGGGAGACCGATCCCAACGCCTACATCTACTTCATCACGCAGGCCCCGGTGTGGGAGAAGATCTGCGACGTCATCGGCGCGCCGGAGTGGAAGACGGATCCCGACTTCGCCAAGCCGGCCACGCGTCTGCCGCGCCTCAACCAGATCTTCGGCCGTATCGAGGACTGGACGATGACCAAGACCAAGTTCGAGGCGATGAACATCCTCAACGAGTTCGACATCCCCTGCGGGCCGATCCTGTCGATGAAGGAAATCGCCGAGGACGATTCGCTGCGCGCCACCGGCACGATCGTCGAAGTCGATCACCCGGTTCGCGGCAAATATCTGTCGGTCGGCAACCCGATCAAGCTGTCCGACAGCCCGACCGAAGTGACGCGCTCACCGCTGCTGGGCGAACATACGCTCGAAATTCTCACAAAGGTGCTCGGCTTCAACGACAACGACGTCGCCGCAATCCGCGAAGCCGGCGCGATCGACCCGCCGGTCAAGAAAGTCGCCGCCGAGTAAGCTCGGCCGCGATCCATCGGCGCGGCGTGCCGCGCCAGACGACCGTAGCCTGTGGGAAATCGCCCACAGGCGACGGTGACGCTTGCCTCTATCGCCTCCTCCTGACACAAATCTTGCTTGGGTTTGTCGCGCCATTTTGCGCACGGGAATGGGATGGGCATGCGGATCGTCGTTCATGGTCAGGAAGCGTTCGGCAAGGCGGTTCTGGAGGCCCTGCTGGCGCGGGGCGAGAATGTGGTTGGGGTCTTCTGCGCACCCGACAAGGCCGGCCGTCCCGAAGACCCTATGAAGCTCTTTGCGCTGGAGAAGGGCCTGACGGTTCACCAGCCGAAATCCTGGCGCGCGCCCGAAGCGCTGGCGCTGATGCAGAGCTTCGAGCCCGACCTCTGCGTCATGGCCTATGTGACGCTGTGGGTGCCGCAGGCGGTCATCGACGCGCCAAAGCTGGGCACGATCCAGTACCATCCCTCTCTGTTGCCTCTGCATCGCGGACCGTCGTCCATTAACTGGGCGATCGCCGCCGGACGCACCGAGACAGGGCTGACGATCTTCGAGCCGGATGAAGGCCTCGACGAAGGCCCGGTCATCCTGCAGAAGCGCGTCGACATCGGCCCCGACGAGACGCTGGGCGACGTCTATTTCAAGAAGCTGTTCCCCAAGGGCGTCGCCGCCATGGTGGAGGCCGTCGATCTGGTGAAGGCCGGCAAGGCGACCAAGACCGCGCAGGACCATTCGCTCGCCACCTATGAATCGTGGTTCGACCGCGACGCCGCCGCGATCGACTGGTCGCGGCCCATGGCGCAGACTTACAACACGATCAGGGCCGCCAATCCGCAGCCGGGCGCGTGGGCGCTGCTGGGCGGCGCGGAAGTACAGTTCTTCGACGCCGCGTTGGGGCCAGCCGGATCGTCAGGCGCACCGGGCGAGGTTCTGGCGGTAGATGCCGATGGTATTCTGGTCGCGGCCGGCGAAGGCTCGATCCGCCTCAAGCGCGTCCGCCCCGCCAAGGGCGCCAAGCAACTCGCGTCGGAATTTGCCGCTGCGGTAGATCTGAAAATCGGGGCTCGTTTCGACAACGCCCCGCGCAGCCCTGCCAAGGTCGCCAAGAGCGCCTGAATTCGGTGAACTTGCTCCTGTGAGCCGGCCGTTCGCCCGGCCTGCTTACCCATTGTTTACATTGCGCTGCACTGGAATTTATCGCAGCGCACAAAATTTCTTGACTTTTGGCATCTGGCATTCCAGATTGTCTTCAACACCGGACGACGCCTGTCCGGCAATGAGGATGATCCCGAAGGCCCACACCACCACTTTCAGTTCGCCCGCGCCCCGCAGCCTGATCGACGTCATCAGCGCCTTTTTCACGTCTGTTGACGAAGCCATGCGCCGCAACGCTTCCGTCGAGCAGTTCAGCCTCTGAGCGCAGGATTTTTGAGACGCGTGAAAGCTGGGCCTAGCGTCCGGCTTTCCTAATTTTGTGTAAGCGGAACGGTTGCTATATGGCATCCGATATACCAAGCTGCGTTCTGCCGAAGGCCTGAACCCGTCACAAGACGGGACCTGCTCTTCAAATGGGCAATGGAGGAACGCAATGACGGCCACAACCGTACAGGATGGCGCTGTCGCGCCGCGAGTCAGTGACGCATTCCGATGGGGGCAACTCGCCATCGGCGTCGTCTGCATGGTGATGATCGCCAATTACCAATATGGCTGGACGTTCTTCGTCCCGGACATTCAGAAAAAATTCGGCTGGGATCGGGCGTCGATCCAGATCGCCTTCACACTCTTCGTGCTGTTTGAAACATGGCTGGTGCCGATCGAAGGCTGGTTTGTCGACCGCTTCGGCCCGCGCATCGTGATCTTCTTCGGCGGCGTGCTGTGCGGCATCGGTTGGTGGATGACCTCGCGGGCCGAAACGCTTGGCGGCATCGACGGCTATTATGCGGCGATGATCGTTTGCGGCATCGGCGCCGGCGCAGTGTACGGCACCTGCATCGGCAGCGCACTGCGCTGGTTCCCCGACAAGCGCGGCCTTGCGGCCGGCATCACGGCGGCGGGGTTCGGCGCAGGCTCGGCCCTGACGGTGGTGCCGATTCAGAACATGATCGCTGCCAGCGGCTTTCAGAACACCTTCCTCTACTTCGGCCTCGGCCAGGGCGTCATCATCTGCGTTCTGGCCTTCTTCCTGCTGACCCCGAAGCCCGGACAGGTGCCGGAAACATCCGGCGTTTCGAACGTCATCCAGTCGCGGCGGAACTTCGCCCCGAGCGAGATCATCGGTCCGACGAACTATTGGGTGTTCGCCGGCCTCGCGGCGCTCGTGGTGGGTCTCGCCATGTGGCAGACTGGCAATTTGTTCTGGTTCCCGCTCGTGCTGGGCGCGATGATTTTCGCTATCGGCGGCTATATCGTGATCACGCAGGGGCAGCCGATCTTCACGCTGCTGTATTTCATGTTCGTGATCGTCGGCGCAGGCGGCCTCATCGTCACCGGTAACCTCGCGCCGATCGCCGCCGACCTGAAGGTGGCCACCGTTCCGGTGACGATGATCATGACCATGCCGGCGCTCACCTTTGCGGCCTCGCTTGACCGCATACTGAATGGCCTGACGCGTCCGTTCTTCGGGTGGGTGTCAGACAAGATCGGCCGCGAGAACACGATGTTCATTGCCTTCGGGCTCGAAGGGATCGGCATTTTTCTGCTGTATCTGTTCGGCGCCAATCCGGTGGCGTTCGTGCTGCTGTCGGGCTTCGTGTTCTTCGCCTGGGGCGAGATCTACTCGCTGTTCCCGTCGACCTGCACGGATACTTTCGGCTCCAAGTATGCGGCCACCAACGCCGGCATGCTCTACACCGCCAAGGGAACGGCGGCGCTGCTCGTGCCCTACAGCAATTCAATCCAGCAGGCGACGCACTCCTGGGATCTGGTGTTCATCCTCGCGGCGGGCGCCAACATTCTGGCGGCCGTGCTGGCCCTGTTCGTGCTGAAATCCTGGCGCGCGAAAGTCATCGCAGCCAACAACGTCTGACGGCGGACCTGCTGACCGCGCTGCGCGTCGGCGCGGTCAGACCCGCGATGGGCCAGCGCCGATCGGCCGCGCGCCGCGACGAAGCGTTCATCGTCCTCCCCGAAATTCATGCATTCGCTCTTGCAGGCCAGACCTGCAGCGCAGGGGCTTGCTTGCCGGCCGCATTCGACCCATGACGTGACCAGCACGCCACGCGCAATCCCGGACACACATGACGACGACCGAAAAGCCAGAAGCGCGACAGCTTGGACGCGCCGAGATCACCACGATCGTCATCGGCCTGCTAACCGCGATGTTTCCCGGCGCGCTCGATTCCACAATCGTCGCACCCGCCATGCCGACGATCGGCCGCGAGCTTGGCAACGCCGAACACCTGCCGTGGATCGTCACCTCCTATCTGCTGATGTCGACGGCCGCGACGCCGCTCTACGGCAAACTGAGCGACATCCACGGCCGCCGCATCATGCTGCTGATCGCCATCACGATCTTCGCCATCGGGTCGCTGTTCTGCGCGCTCGCGCCCAACATGATCCTGCTCGCCATCGCGCGCGGCTTGCAGGGCATCGGCGGCGGCGGTCTCGTGTCGTTATCGATCACCATCATCGGCGATGTGGTGCCGATGCGCGAACGGCCGCGGTATCAGATCTACACGTCGATCATGTGGACGGCCTCGAGTCTCGCCGGGCCGATTCTCGGCGGCTATTTCGCCGAGAAATATCATTGGTCGCTGATCTTCTGGATCAACCTGCCGCTTTGTCTGCTGGCATTCCTGATGACGGACAGCAAATTGCGCAAGCTGCCGCGCCACGAGCGGCCGCATAGTCTCGATTTCGCCGGCGCGGCGCTGCTCGTGGCGAGTTCGATCGTTTTGCAATTGGCGATGACGTGGGGCGGGTCGCGCTACGCGTGGAGTTCGCCCGAGATTCTCGGCCTCATTGCGATCTCGCTCGTCGGTACGGTGCTGCTCATCTGGCGTTTGCTCACCGCAAACGAACCGCTGATCCCGCTAGCGCTGCTGTCGCATCGCACCCTGCTCACAGCCACCACAGGCGTCGGACTGGCGATGGCCGTGTTCATCGGCCTGACGATTTATCTGCCAGTCTATTTCGAAAACGGACTGGGCTTCACGGCGACCGAGTCGGGCCTCTCGCTGCTGCCGATGATGCTGTCCACCACAGTCGGAGCAGTCGCGGCAGGCCGTCTGATGATGCGCATCAAACGCTATCGTTTCATACCGATCACCGGCCTCGGCACGGCGGCGATCTGCATTCTGCCGCTGTTCATCTGGCCGACAGGCCTGCCGGTGGTGTTGGTCGAAGCGCTGCTCGGCATCGCCTCGATCGGCATCGGCACTGTGTTTCCGGTGTCAATGATTTCAGTACAGAACGCCGTGCCGTTGCATCAGCTCGGCACCGCGACTTCGATGGTCTCGTTCATGCGCAATTTCGGTTCGGCTTTCGGCGTCGCGATATTCGGCGCGATCGTCATCGGCGGCGGCGCGGCGATTCCAGGAAGTTCAACAGGCGCGATTCTCACCGGAGACGCGTTTATCGCCATCTTCCGATGGGTGTTTCTCGCGTCGACGATCGGACTCGCCCTGTCGGTTCTGATCCTGTCGGCGATGCGCGAAATTCCGGTTGCGGATCGCAAGCAGCAACATGGCGCCGACGACACGACGCACTGATCTCATCGCCAGACGGACCGCTCGCCGCAGCTGAACAAATCGTCATTCGCATTCGTCGAATTCTAACGTGTGCTTCAACGCACATTTATTCATGCGGTCTTGCTGCATGTTCTTTTCATGGCGCACGGAGCGCTCACACAACCGGTCGCAACGACCGACATGAAAGGAACCTGACCATGAAAAAGATCGTTCTCGCATTCGCCGCTGTCGCGTCCCTCGCCACCTTCAGCCTCTCGGCCAGCGAAGCCTCGGCCCGCGGCTTCGGTGGTCACGGCGGTGGCCACGGCGGCGGACACGCCTTCCACGGCGGCGGCCACTGGGGCGGCGGCCATTTCGGTCACCGCGGATATGCGCCGCGCCGCGTCGGCTTCGTGACGTTCGCGGGCGGCTCCTGCTTCCGCAAGGTCTGGACGCCCTACGGCTTCGTGATCCGCAACATCTGCCGCTACTGAACTGTTCCGACCATGCAAGGCCGGCTGCAAAACCGCAGCCGGCCTTCGCGCGTGAGGCGAACAGACGCAAGCTCTTGCCACGCGTTGCAATCGGCCTATCCTGCCTCCAGAAAATTCTGGAGGAGGCTCCCATGTGGTTGCTGCGCGCTGCTTTATGCGTCGCTGTCCTGTTGTCGTCCCACGCAATTGCGCGCGCACAGAGCGTTGATTTCTACAGGGGCAAGATCGTCAAGATTTTTGTCGGCGCGTCGGTGTCCGGCGGCTATTCGGCCCATGCGCGAATCGTTTCGCGCCACATGCCGAAGCACATTCCCGGCAAGCCCTCCATGATTGTGCAGAACATGCCGGCTGGCGCAGGCATCGCAGCCACCAACCATCTGTACAACGTCGCCGAGAAGGACGGGACCGAGATCGGCCTGTTCAATCGCTACACGATTCCCGCGCCGCTGCTCAGCGTTTCGCAAGCGAAGTACGATCCGAGCAAATTCCAGTGGATCGGCACCACAGCCGGTTACAGCGACAACGCCTATGTGTTCATCGTGCGCTCCGTCCTGCCGATTCACACAATCGCAGATCTGCGCAGCGCCAATCCACCCCTCAATGTCGGTAACATCGGCGCCGCGCCGATTCGCATCTTGCAGGAAACGCTGGGTCTCAAGCTCAACGTCATCACCGGCTATCAGGGCGATGCGCTCGACCTGGCGTTCGAACGCGGCGAGACGGATGGGCACACGGTCGGCTACCTCACCATCATGGCCACCAAGCCACACTGGATCACGAAGGGGCTGGCCCGCGTCATGATCCAGTTTGGCCGCGCCGACCGGCTGCCGCTGCTAAAGGATGTTCCAACAGCGCGCGAGCTTGCGCTCACGCCGGAAGATCGCCAGCTGCTGGAATTCACCGAAGCCCCGATCATGATCGGTTATCCGTTCGCTCTCCCGCCCGGCGCACCCGCCGAACGCCTCGCGATTCTGCGCAAGGCCTTCGACGACACCATGGCCGACAAGGAGTTTCAGGCCGACGTGGCGCAGGCCAATCTCGAATTCACCCCGAGGACTGGCGCAGAAATTACCGCTCTCGTCGATCAGCTCACCAAGACTCCCAAGGCGGTGCTCGATCGCTACAGGTCCATCGCCGGCGAGCAGAACGAACGTTGAAATCGCGCTCTTGCGGTTTATGAAAGCCGCAATCCACGACGCAGGGAATCGCCCGCATGCCCCATGACGCCGCCGACCGGACTCACTGGCACGAACCGAAAGCCGGTGAAAACGCCGGGCACGGCGAGTTCAAGCGCAAGCCGCTCGCCTACGATCTTTTCATGGAAGACGAAGGCATTCCGGTCTATCGCGGCATCGGCGTCAGCCGCGTGCAGGAATTGCCGCTGAAACCGTGGGCGCGGCTCGGCGGGCGCGGCAGCTACATCCAGCTTTACGGCACCGAAGGCCTGTGGGGCGCCTATGTGGTCGAGGTGCCGGCCGGCGGCGCACTTAATATCGAGAAACATATCTACGAAAAGGTCGTGCTCGTCGTCGACGGACGCGGCACCACAGAAGTCTGGCAGGAAGGTCAGACGAAGAAGCAGAGCTTCGAGTGGCAGAAGTTCTCGATGTTCTCGATTCCGCTCAACGCCTATCATCGCTTCGTCAACGCCGGCTCGTCGCCTGCGCTGCTGCTGTGCGGAACCACAGCGCCGCCATTGATGAACCTGCTCGGCAACCGCCGCTTCATCTTCGAGAACAATTTCGTGTTCGACGACCGGTATGCCGGCGGCGACGATTATTTCAAGCCGAAGGACGATCTCGAACCCGACCCGATTCGTGGACTCGCGATGCGTCGCACCAATCTCATTCCCGACGCGGCGAATTGCGACCTGCCCCTCGACAATCGACGTTCGCCCGGCTACCGCCGCGTCGAGCCGTCAATGGCAGGCAATCATTTCTATGTCTGGCTGGCGCAGCACGAGAACGGCCGCTACTCGAAGGCGCACAAGCACGCCTCGGCCGCGGTGCTCGTGTGCATCAAGGGCAAGGGCTACACCTACACGTGGCCTGCGGCCTATGGAACGACGCCGTTCAAGGACGGTCACGCCGACAAGGTTTTGCGGCAGGATTACGAGCCCGTTGGAATGGTGTCGGCTGCGCCCATGTCGGGCGACTGGTTCCACCAGCACTTCGGCATCAGCAAGGAACCGTTGCGGCTCACGGCCTGGCACGGCGCGAACAACCAGCGCGCCAACAAGGCGGGCGTTCCGGGCGAACAATTGCTGGATTACGGCGCGATCGACCTGAAGAAAGGCGGCAGCGCCATTCCGTACCACGAGGAAGATCCGTTCATCCGCGGCAACTTCGAACGTACGTTGGCCGAGAACGGCATCCAGACTCGTATGGAGCCGAGCCGATATCAGAAGCCCGAGGGGGAGTACGCCGCATTCGTCTGACGAGTTTGCTTCGCTGAGCTGACGTCTACTACCTCGCGGCCTTCTTGTCCGCTGCATCTTCGGGCGCAGAGACCGCCGCCTTCGTCTTGGCGATGATGTCGGGCCCCGCGCCGATCGTCTGCGACACGATCTGCGTCACTTCTTCCGCGCTCATTGGTTCGATCTTCAGATTGAGCTTGTTGGCGTCCGCCAGAAATTGCGGATCTGACAGCGCAGACGCGAAGGCCTTGCGCAGCAGCGCGACGCGATCGGCATCGACTCCGGGCGGCGCAAGGAAAGGTTTGCCGAGACCCGCAGTCGCCGACACCATCTGCAGAATTTGCCGCTGCTCGTCATTCCGCGCCAGTTCCGTCAGCAACGGAACGTCCGGCAGATCATGCGCGCGATGCGCGCCCGCCTGTGCGATGAACGAAATCTTCTTGTCGCGAATCCAGTCCGGATGCTGCGACACGATGGAGCCGAGGCTGAAGGCGCGCGCCTGAATCTCGCCGCGCTGCATGGCGAGGTTGACGTCCTCCGACGACTTGTAACCGATGACCATCTTGAACTTCGTGCCGAGCACATTGTTCATCGCCATCGGAATCATGAAGATGCCTGAGCCTTCGCCGGTTCCGCCGAGCACGACTTCTTTCTTGGTCGCCTGCTCGAAGGTCGAGACGCCTGCCGTGTTCCACACGAGCAGAACCTCGTTTTCCGCGCCAGTGGAGCCGAGCCAGTTAAACTTGCTCGCATCATAACGAACGCCGCGTCCGTCCAGCACCTGATGCATCGGCATCGCGGCGTGAACGGTCGCGATGAACGTGCCGTCCTTCGGGGCGTTCACGAACATGAAGTTCGTCGCCAGCACATTGCCCGCGCCAGGCATGTTCTGCACCACGATCGTCGGGTTGCCTGGAATGTAGCGGGCCATGTGACGCGACAACGCGCGGGCGGACACATCATAAGTGCCGCCGACGCCCGTACTGGTGACTATCGTGATCGTCTTGCCGGCGTAGAAATCCTCCGCCTGCGCGGACGCCGCCGCCAATGCGCCCGCGAGCGCCAGAGATGCAATGCGCATCGTTTCCTCCCTGTCGTTCGGCCGCCCGCGTTTTTTGGGCGTGACGGCCGTTGACCCTACACGAACGGATAGCGCGAGAAATCGTAACCCTGCTTGGCGACGATCTCGAGCAGGAACGGCTTGCCCTTCTCGGTCGTCGCCACGCCTTCCTTGATGGCGGAGACGATCTCCGAAGGCTTTTCGACGCGACGCGACGGCACGTTCAGGCCTTCGGCGACCTTGCAATAATTGCCGCCGATGTTGAGCGCGCCGTATTTCTCGGTCGAGACTTCCAGCACGTGCTTCTCGCAGGCCATGACAGAATTGTTAAACACCACCGTCATGATGCCGATGTCGTTGCGCGAGGCCGTCTCGATATCCATGCCGGTCATGCCGAAGGACGCATCGCCCATGAAGTTGACGCAGAGCTTGTCGGGCGAAGCCAACTTCGCGCCCATCGCCAGCGCCAGACCATAGCCGAGCTGGGTGGACTTGCCCCAACCGAGGTAGGACGCCGCCTTCGTGGTCTCCCACATCGGCAGCAATTGCTCGCGCGGGCTTCCCGAGTCGTGAGTCATGATGACGTTGTCGCGATCCACCGTATTCATCAGGTCGCGGATGACGCGATATTGGTTGATGGGTGTCTCATCGGAATTGGCGTGCTTCGCCCATTCCTCGCGCCAGCCCTTCTTGATCGCCGCGATCTCGGACTTGAGATCGTCGAGCGCCTTCGTGCTGCGCGATGCGCGCTGGCGGCCGACTTCCTCGATCAGCGCTTCGAGCACGAGGGCGGCGTCGCCCACGAGGCCAAGATCGGCGCGATAATCCTTGTTGATATCGGCCGGATCGTTGCTCGAGTGAATGATGATCTTGCCCTTCGGCACGCCCGGGCCGAACGACGTGCGCGTCAGGCTCGACCCGACGGCGAAAACCACATCGGAACGGCGCATGAATTCGGCGTAGGCCTTCGGCCGCGACCGCGTCGAGGCGCCAAGCGCCAGCGGATGATTTTCGGCGATGGCGCTCTTGCCCGGATTGGTGGCGACGACCGGCGCGGGCAGCAGTTCGGCGAGCGCCGCCAGTTGCGGAGCGGCCTCCGCATAGTGCACGCCCTGCCCGGCCCACAATATCGGCTGCTTCGCGGCGAGCAGCATGCGGGCGGCTTCGCGCACGGCGGCAGGATCGGGCGCGGAGCGCAGGATCGGCACGGTGCGATAATCGATCTCACCTTCGAAATCGGCTTCGAACACGTCGTTTGGAATTTCGAGCAGCACGGGGCCGGGCTTGCCGGTGCGCATCGCGTGATAGGCGCGGCGCATCAGATCTGGCAGTTCCTGCACATGATGCGCCATCGCCGACCATTTGGTGACGGGCGCATAGACTTCGGCGGCGCGGAACGTCGGTCGAATGTGCTGACGGTCGCCCGGAAATCCGGCTGGGATCACCAGCACCGGCACGTTTTCCGAAAACGCTTGCGCCACGCCCGCAAACGCATTCTCGATGCCCGCCCCGTGCTGGGCGGCGAACACACCGTTCTGGCGGCCATGCCGCACGCGGCTGTACCCATCCGCCATGCCAACGCCGACGCGCTCCTGCCGGCAGAGAATCGTCTGGATGTCGATGGCTGCGCACGCGTCGATCAGCGGATTGCGCGGATAGCAGGCGAGAAAATCGGTCTTCTCCTGCTTGAGAATACTGGCGATGACGTCTGCGCCCTTCATGTGCTGTCCTGTGCGTGTGAGAAAGTGGATCGAATGACGCGCGCCGGTTGTCGCCGCGCGCGCCGGTATGACGAAATTATTCCGCCGCCGCAGCCTTGTTATGCGAACGGACGAGTTCGGCCATGTCGTTGGCGATGGAGACGCCCACCGGCGCTTCATAGCGCGTCGAACGCACGCGGTAACTTGTGGCGTCCAGTCCGGTCGGGGTCTTGCCGGCGGCGTGATCCTCCAGCGCCTGCAACAGCAGGCGGCGAATCT
>CANJEY010000013.1 GCA_947472615.1 Beijerinckiaceae bacterium | reverse complement strand
CAACATCCACATTCTGTTCGAAGAAGACAGGCAAAGCGGCGTCTTTCAGGGACGTCAGGCCTATTTCCATGATCCTGATCGTAACGTGATCGAAATTAACGCCCTGCGTCACATCGCGACAAAAGGAGAACTTGGCGAAGAAAACTCGACACGGCCCAATTTTACGCACGCGCCGCCAGTCTAGGCTGATTTCAATCGGAAAAGCGTCAACTCGTTCTGGGAGGAACACATGAAGGGAACGACACAAACAGGCCTGATCCTGCTGGCGCTGGGTGGCGCCCTGCTCGACGGAAGCCGCGCGCACGCGGCTGATGCGGCGCTGATCGAAGCCGCCAGGAAGGAAGGCAAAGTCGTGTGGTACACGACCAATCCGATCGATCCGCTCGTGCTGCAGCTTTCCGCTGCGTTCGAGAAAAAATACAGCGGCGTCAAAATCGAATACGTCCGCGCCAACGCAACCGATGTGGCGATGCGCATCATCAACGAAGGCAAGGCCGGGAAGGTTCAGGCCGACGTTTACGACGGCACCACGACCGCGGAGCTTCTGAAGAAGGAGAAGCTGGCGCTGAAGTGGCTGCCGGACTCCGTCAAGGACTATGCGGCCGAATACAAGGATGCGGACGGCTATTGGGCCGCCACAAATGATTACGTGATCGCGGTTTCGTACAACACCAATCTGATCAAGCCCGGCAACGAACCGCGCTCCTGGGATCAACTCCTCGATCCGAAATATCGTGGACAGATGGTGTGGAGTTCCGCGCCGTCGACATCCGCCGGCCCCGGCTTCGTCGGCACCGCGATCAAGGCGCTCGGACAGGACAAGGCGATGGAATTTCTGAAGCGGCTCGCGCCTCAGAAAATCTCCAACGTCAACGCTGCGTCGCGCGTGGTGATCGATCAGGTCATCGCAGGCGAATATGCGATTGCGCTGCAATCGTTTCCGGAGAACGCCATCTTTAGCGCCAAGAGCGGCGCGCCAGTTCAGTGGATTCCCATGGCCCCGGCCATGACCGGCATTGTATCGACCGCGGGCGTCACCGCCGGAGCGCCCCATCCGAACGCAGGCAAACTGCTCTTTGATTTCATGTGCGACGAGGAAGGGCAGAAAATCTATCGCGACGCCTTTTATATTCCGGCCCACCCGAAGATCCCGCCGCTTGAGGCCGAGCTGACGCCGGGCAAGCACCGCGTCGTGCACCTCACGCCCACCGAGACGAGCGAGGCCATGCCGAAGTGGTTCGATATTTATAAAGAGCTCTTTCAATAGCGGACGCAGCACGCGGGATCAAAACCCGCGACCCGTCAACGCAAGACCGAGGAATAATCGAGATGACGCAACATGAGCCCCGTGGCGTCGTGCACTGGATCGATCACTACGTCGTCTGCACAAACGATCTTCCTCGGTGGGAGGCTTTTCATAGCGCCGTGCTCGGAGCCAGGACCGCGCCGACGCCGGCCGAGGTTCTGGATCTCGGCATCTTCCAGACCTTCACGCAGGGGCGGCACGGCGGCTTTATCGCACGTACGCCTCTGCCGCCAACGCGTGGCCTTGGAAAGGGGTTGCCGCGCTATGCGTTCTTCGTCGACGCTGCGGATCTGGATTTCCATCAGGCGCGGCTGGCGTCCGCCGGCGCGGTTTTTGAAAGGCCTGTCCGTACATCTGCGGAAGGCGTTCCCGGCGTCGCCCTCTATTGGCAGGACCCTGATGGCAATCAGTTTGAATTCTGGGCGCCAGACGTCATGCCGGCTGGCGCGATGGTCGGTTGTGGCCCCGCGCGCGTCGGGCGCATTAGTCACGGCGTTTTCGAAGCGCGAAACCTCGCGCGGACGGCCGATTTTTTCAAACGTTATTGCGGACTGGAGCCATTGCGCGACAAGGCGCGTGCCACGGACACATTGGTTCTGCCCATGGCGTCGGGCGGACGCCTGATCTTCCGCAAGGTCGATGCGCTGGAGGGTCGCACCACCGGATGCGGGTTGCCGGACGCGCATACAGCGCTGGTCGTGCGCGATGGAGACTTCTTCTTCAATCTGAAGCGAATCTGGTCGGAGCTTCCCGAGTGGGAGTTCGATGTCAGTTCCGGCGACGTGGTTGCGAAGCGCGAGGACATGCCGCCACGCACGGTGTTGCATCTCAGCGCCGGGGGGCGTCGATTCAAGGCGCTCACAAAAAGAGGCGACGACTGGTTCGACTGGGACACCAACCTGTTCCACTTCTACGGCGGCGAGCCGATCGACGGCTCCATGTCGGTGTACGAGGGCCGCAACATCGGCCATTACATCGCGCAGATCGAAAAGGAGCCTGGAGGCGCGCTACGGCTGCTGGAACTGGTTGGCGCCTGAGGCGCAGCGATGGCGACGTGAAAGCTCATCCGCTCTGCAACGCTTCATCTCCCCGATTGGAATTGGAGACTCCCGGTAGGAACCAGTTGCCGGATGACGCGTTTGTTTAAGCTCCACGAGCGTCTGCAAACAGCCCAAGCTTAGCAATGTCTGGGGCGAAGCGCATTTCGCGGACGGGACCGCAGGGAGACCGGAATGGCGTCGCGCCAAAGTGCGTATGAATTGCTGATACAGAACGTTGTCGATTACGCAATTTACATGCTGAGCCCGGAAGGTCTGGTGCGAAACTGGAACGCCGGCGCACAAAGAATCAAGGGCTACTCGGCGGCCGAAATCGTCGGTGAGCACTTCTCGCGCTTCTACACCCCTGAAGATCGAGACGCGGGGATGCCTAGGCGAGCGCTCGACATCGCGCGCCGAGACGGCCGATTTGAGGCCGAGGGATGGCGCGTGAGAAAGGATGGCACCCGCTTCTGGGCGGGTGTAGTGATTGACGCCATTTACGAAGACAGCGAGATCATCGGGTTCGCCAAGATCACCCGGGACTTGACCGAGCGGCGCAATGCCCAGCTGCAGCTTGAGGCTTCGCGTGAGCTCCTGTTTCAATCACAGAAAATGGAAGCCGTCGGGCAATTGACGGGTGGTCTCGCGCATGACTTCAACAATCTGCTGACCGCCATCATTGGCAGTCTCGAGCAGATCAAGGCCCGTATCGCGCAGGGCCGCGCGGGCGAGGTGGGCCGCTACATCGACATCGCGCAAACGGCGTCCACGCGCGCGTCATCTTTGACGCATCGGCTGCTGGCGTTCGCGCGGCGACAGACGCTCGATCCGAAAGCCGTCGATCCCAATCAGCAAGTCGTCGAGATGGAAGACCTGATCCGACGCACCATGGGACCAGGCATCACGGTCAGCTGCCAACTGCCTTCGGACATCTGGCTCACGCTTTGTGATCCCAATCAGCTGGAAAACGCCATCCTGAACCTCTGCATCAACGCACGGGACGCCATGCCCGGTGGTGGTGAATTGACAATCGAAACCGCGAATGTGCGTCTGGACGAAGCAGTCGCGCGCGATCGCGACATGAAGCCCGGTGAATATGTGGAGATCTGCGTCACCGATAGCGGGGCCGGCATGCCCCCCGACGTCATTTCGCGTGCGTTCGAACCATTCTTCACCACAAAGCCGATCGGTCAGGGCACGGGTCTCGGCCTGTCGATGATCTATGGGTTCGCGCGTCAGTCGAATGGACAGGTGCGTATTCATTCAAAGGTCGACGCAGGAACGTCGGTGCACATGTTTCTGCCGCGCCACCTTGGCGAAGCGCCGTCACATCAGACGTCGCAGCACCATCAGGCAACTCCCTCCGGATCGGGAGAGACGATTCTGGTTGTCGACGACGAACCGGGAGTGCGCATGTTGATCCGAGAGGTCCTCGAAGAACATGGCTATCGGACACTCGAGGCTTCCAACAGCCGCGAAGGTCTCGACATTCTGAAATCCGACGCCGCAATCGATCTTCTCGTCTCCGACGTGGGTTTGCCGGGCGGCCTGAACGGCCGTCAGATGGCCGACGCCGCGCGCGGACTCCGGCCTGCCCTCCAGGTGCTCTTCATCACCGGCTATGCAGCGCAGGCTGTGGTCGGCAGCGGCGTAATGGAAGCCGGAATGCACGTGCTCGCAAAGCCGTTTTCGGTTGACGCTTTGGCTGGCCGGATCAAGCAGATTTTGGCCAAATGTTAGGTACCCCGCAGATCGACATCAGAGACAGCGAACGATGACCGAACAGTCAACCTACTACTTTTCTCCTAATAATATATCCAATTTTATATCACTGTAATCGTTGACACTTTTACTCCAAGCTCGAAGTTAAAATAACATTAATTTAATTTATTACTGTAGCCAGACCTGCATGCAAAAATAACGTGCTGATCTGAATTGCGTGTTTGCGTAGCGGTTCCAAAAAGCGAATTGCGTCTGCTGCGTCATCAGATTTTCGAAGTTCGAATTGCAATGGGAAGAGGGTCACATGACCGACGAAGTTACTAGATTCATTTGGGGCGGCAGTGTTCTCGGCGATTGGAATTACGCGCAGAACTGGAACGATTTATCGACGGGTGGGGGGTGCGGCAGTTGCGCCGGGGGCCAACGACACGGTCAGCATCGGGGCTCCCACGCCGGGTGTCACCCGCTTCGTGACCGGAACCGGCAATTCGAAGTCCCTCGCCATCGCGGGATCGACCGTCCTGTCCGGTCAGTTCGCGACCGGGACCTTTACCGAGGCCAACTCGACTTCTGTCGTACTGAATACGGGCAGCAGCCTTGCGTCGAACGGCGACGCATGGGTCGGAGACAGTTCATCGCTCTCGCTCAACGGCGGGACGATGAATGTCGGAGGGACCTTCAGCAACGGCTATCGCGGCCGTGAGTCCGTCAGCAACAACGGTTCGCTCACAATCGGCGGCGACTTAGTCGTACAACAGTCCGTAGTTTCGATCATGAGTGGCGGGTCTGTCACAGTCGGGGGCGATTTCGTCGACAACTATTATGCTACTACCGTTTACGTCAGCGGCGGTTCGCTGACAGTCAACGGTCTCCTGACATCGAAGTCTAACACCATCGCCGCCTATGATGCAGGTCATGTTCAGCTAAACGGCCTGCAATCATTCGCCGGTCAGGGCGATGTCACTCTCGACGTCGACACCAACTCGTCGATCGAGATTGGATCAGCAGGCGGCGCGGCAACTGGCACAATCACCATCGACGCCGGCATCACCGTCACCGAATATGGCTACTTCAGCGCACCCCGCATTGTCGACAACGGCATCCTCACCGTCGTCGACAACGCCGGCCTCACCCTGAGCGGCGCGCTGAAGGGCTCCGGGCAGGTCCGCATCGGCGCGGGATCAACGCTCAACGTCTACAACATCGACCCAACCTCCGCCAACACGATCGCATTCACCGGCAGCGGCGGCGTCCTCAAGATCGCGGCTTCGGCGCTGGACGCCTCCAAGACCTTCCTGCCCACCATCACGGGCTTCAACGCATCCGACGCCATCGACTTCAGCGGAACTGTCACCAGCACATCCTACAGCGCTGGCGTCCTGACGCTGTTCAACGGCGCAACCGCCGTCGCCAGACTGAACCTCGCCGGCGATTACACAGGCCAGTCTTTCGCCGCAAACATGGTCGGTGGTCTGGCGCAGATTTCGACGACCGCCACTTTCCAGTGGGACCCCGATCCTCCGGTCGTCACCATAGCGAATGTGGGCGGCCTCACGAATTCGACGACGCAATTGATTTCCGGAACGATCGATCTCGCCGACGTCGGTCTGCAGGTCGCGATTTATGACGGACTGTCCCTGCTGGCCACCGTAACGCCGTCGCAGACGACGGTCTGGAACGCGAACGTCACGCTCAGCGGCGATGGACCTCACAACATTTTCGCGCAGGCCGTCGATTCCTCGGGCAACGTGGGCAAAAGCACCATCGTCCAATATACGCTCGACACAACGGTCCCCGCAGCCACGACCGTGGCGCTGGCGCATGACACCGGCTCGTCGGCGACCGACAAGATCACCTCCGACCCGACGCTCGCCGTCTCCGGCCTCGAGCCCGGCGCGAGCCTGCAATACTCCACCGACAACGGCGCGACATGGGGAGCCTCGTTCTCCCCCGTCTCCGGCGCCAACAGCATCGGCGTCCGCCAGGTCGACGCCGCCGGCAACGCCTCGCCCGCGACCACCTTCGCGTTCACCTACGACGCGGCGGCGGCGGCGCCCGTGCTGTCGCTCTCGAACGACACCGGCATTTTCGGCAGCGATCGCATCACCAGCGATCCGTCGCTCGCGCTTTCCGGCGTCGAGGCCGGCGCGTCGGTTCAATATTCGCAATCCGGTTCGAGCTGGCAGAGCACATTCACGCCCTTCAATGCGCGAATTCGGTTCAGGTCCGGCAGATCGGCGTTGCCGGAAACGTGTCCGCACCATCCGCGGCATTCACGTTCACCTATGATGCGGCCGCGCCTGGCGCACCTGTGGTCGGGCTGGCCAGCGATACCGGATCGTCGCCGAGCGACCGCATCACCCGCACCGGCGCGCTCAACGTGATCGGTCTCGAAGCCGGCGCATCCGTTCAGTATTCAACAAACGGTGGCGCGACATGGGTGAATTCATTCTCTGCCGTCGAGGGCGTGAACAGCATCAGAGTTCGACAAACTGACGTGGCTGGAAACACCGCGGGCTCCACGGCGTTCGCTTTCACACTCGATACGGTCGCGCCGCTGGTCAATGGGGTCGCCATGTCGGGCGCGACCATCACACCTGGCGGCGATGGCTTTGCCATCACATACACACAGATCAACATTGCAGTTTCGACCAACGAGGCGGTGAAGTTCGACCTCGCGGGCGGCGCGCCCACGCTGTCGCTCAACAACGGTGGCGTCGCACTTTACGATTCCGGGCTTTCGACTCCGACGAGCATCGTGTTCGGTTATGTCGTGCAGCCCGGTCAGAACACGGCGGACCTGGCGGTTACCGGTCTCAACCTCAATGGGGCGAAGATCACCGACACGGCCGGCAATGCGCTGAACGCCGCGGCAACGGCGGTCAATCCGGCTGGCGTAATCAACACGGTCGCCAGCACTGCGGGCGCCGATACACTCTACGGCAACAGTGCCGGGCAGTCCGGCGTCATGCGTGGCGGCGCCGGGGACGATCTCTATTACGTCTATACAGGCGCGGAAACGGTCGCGGAAAATCCGGACGGCGGCAACGACACCGTCCTGACCAATGCGTCAACCCTGACGCTCGCGAACAATGTCGAGAATCTGACGTATATCGGCTCCGGATCCTTCACCGGCGTCGGCAATACAGGCCACAACGCCCTCACGGGCGGCGCGGGCGCTGACGATCTCGATGGTGCAGCCGGCGGCGACACGCTCATCGGCAAGGGTGGCGATGACACCTATCGCATCCGAAGCATTGGGGACGTCGTCGTCGAGAATTCCGGCGAGGGGACGGATGTCGTCATTGAGTCGCTTTCCTATTACGTGCTCGCGGACAATGTCGAAAACCTCATCAAGGGCGTGACCGATTGGAACGCCTGGGCGATCGGTAACGGGCTGAACAATGTCATTCAGGGTTCGACGATCGCAGACGTCCTGCTCGGCGGCGACGGCAACGACTCGATCTTCGGCGGCGGCGGCAGCGACAACATCGGCGGCGAAGCAGGCAATGATCAACTGTATGGCACGCCAGTTTCGTCACTGGGCGCATCGACAATGCGAGGCGGCATTGGCGACGACACCTACTTCATCTACCGCGCCACCGACGTCGTGATCGAAAAGGGCGCAGAAGGACAAGATACGATCGAAACCGACCTCACGTCCTATACGTTGGGTTCGTCCTACAATGTCGAAAATGTACGCTACAGCGGATCGTCGAATTTCAGCGGCACGGGCAACAGCCTCGCCAATTATCTGACAGGTGGGTCAGGCGACGATAGTCTCGACGGCGCGGGCGGAAGCGACACACTGAATGGCGGCGGCGGCAACGACACCTTCTATGTGCGCAGCGTCAAAGACGTCGTGATGGCAACAGCCGGTGGAAATCACACCGTGATCGACACATTCGCCGGCACGTATTCACTCGCGGCGAACGTCAAGAACCTGATCATGACAAGCGCCTTCACGTCCAGCGTCATCGGCAACGGACTGAACGGCACCATCACCGGCAGTTCGGCCAACAACAGGATCGATGTTCGCGCTAGCGGTCTTGCGACGCTGACAGGCGCGGGCGGCGCAGACACGTTCATCTTCCAGGCCGGCAAGACGAATGGCGATATCGTCACCGATTTCTCCGGCGCCGGCGGTCAGAACGACATTCTTGAGTTCCACGGTTACGGCTTTGTGTGGCAGGGCGCGAACGTCTCACAAGTCGACGCGACCCACTGGATGGTCAATTCGTCCAACGGTTTGATCCACGATCAGATCACGCTGTCGAACGGCGCGATGCTTGGAGCGAGTGACTTCAAGTTCCTCGCATAAAAAAGTTTAAGCGCCTCCCAGGGGAGGCACTTAAACTGATTCTGCAAGAGATGTCCGGCGAACCAACCGACGGGAGCCGTGGCGCGTCGCCTATGCGTGTTCGAACAGCACGGAGGCTCGCACGTCGTCCTCGATCAGCTTCCAGATGTGGTCGACGTAAGCGACAAATTCGGGCGTGCGCTTCAACGACAACGGCCGCGGGCGCGGCAGGTCGACCTTGACGATTTCGTGAATCTGGCCGGGCCGCCGCGCGAAAACAAAAATTCGGTCTGACAGATAGACAGCCTCGTCGATCTGATGCGTGACGAACAGGACGGTCTTTCGTCCCTTTTCCCAGATACGCAGCAATTCAGTTTGCATGATCTCGCGTGTCTGCGAATCCAGCGCCGAGAACGGCTCGTCCATCAGCAGCAGATCGGGGTCGACCGCGAGGGCGCGCGCCAGATTCACGCGCTGGCGCATCCCGCCAGACAATTGACGCGGAAAGTAGCTTTCGAACCCGTCGAGGCCAACGAGCTTCAACAGCGACATCGTCTTCTTGCGCTGGTCACTGTTGCGATAGCCGCCGATTTCCGGTCCAATTTCGGTGTTCGACAGCACGTCGCGCCACGGCAGCAGATTATCCTGCTGGAACACGAATCCCCGATCGCTGCCGGGCTCCTTGATGACGCGGCCGTCGAGCATCGCCTGACCACTCGTGGCCTGTTCGAGCCCGCCGATAATCCGCAGAAAGGTCGTCTTGCCACAACCGGACGGGCCGACGATCGAGATGAATTCACCTTTCTGGATATCGACGTCGATGTTGCGCAGAACCTCGAGCGACTTGAAATGTTTCGACAGACCCTGAACGCGAAGCTTGGGAAGGACCGAAAGCATCATTCTCTCCAGGGCAAGAGGCGCTTTTCCAGCCACGCGAAACCGCTGGTCATTGCGATGCCGGCGGCCGCCAGCAGCGTGACGCCGGCGAACAGAGTCGGCATGTTGAACGTCTCGGCCGATTGCTGGATCAACTGTCCCAGCCCGGAGCGAGCCCCGAACAGTTCCGCCACAACAACGCCGATCAGGCCGCGGCCGATGCCGAGCTTGAGGCCCGCGAAGATGAATGGCAGCGCCGACGGCAAAGAGACCTTGAAGAAGATCTGCCGCGCGTTGGCGCCGAAAGCCCGCACTGTCTCCACCAACAGCAATGGCGTGTTGCGCAAGCCGACCTCGGTGTTGATCGCGACCGGGAAGATGACCAGCACCGCGACGACAACGACTTTCGACACGATACCGATGCCGAACCAGAGGATGAACAGTGGCGCGAGCGCCACCGTTGGGGTTGCGTAAAGGCCGGACACCCACGGCTGCAGGGCCTGCTTGGCGGGCCTGAACGTCGCCATCAGAAAGCCGAGGATGATGCCGAGCAGACACGCGACCACATAGCCGATGGCGAATTCGAGCGCGCTTGTGGCGACATGCTTGGCGAGTTCGCCACTGCGCCACAGATCGACGATCGCCATCCACACTTGCGACGGCGCGGCGAGGAAGAGTTTCGAGCCGACGACAACGCGGCTGACGAACTCCCACAGCGACAGACCGATGACGACGGACGCTATCGCCCATCCGTGTCGATGGCCGAATTCCGCGACCTTGAACGCCGGCAAGCGCGCCCTAATTGTAGATGGCTTGCCGAGTTCGAGCGCTTTCCTGTCGCTTGTCATGGCGTCACTTCGCGGCGAATGCAGCGTCGTAGAAGCGCGCGACGTCGGTCGAACCTTCAAGTTCGCCCTGATCCTTCATGATCTTGATGAGGTTGTCGATGCCGCTCGTGGCGACCGCGCCGATGCGGTCATACACACGCAGCTCGGTGAAGAAGTCGAAGGTCTGTTCAGCGTCTTCCCGATTGGTCGTCGGCGCGACCTTGAGCAGAATGTCGACGGCCTCCTTCTTGTTGGCGGGATTGTAGAACCAGTCAACGCCCGCCGAATAGCCTGCAAGAAACTTGTCGATTTGCGCCTTGTTCTTCTTCGCCCAAGTGCGGCTGACGGAAAATCCCGCGAACGGAAAGTCGGTCGCGTATTTCACCGAAGAACCAAAGTTCGTATAGCCGGCGCTGCGCGCCTTGAAGTTGAATGGCGACGCGATGATCGTCGCGTCGATGGAGCCCGAGGCCAGCGCTGCGAAGCGCGCCGATGTCGCGCCGGCGAACACGAGATCGTAGTCGCCCGGCTTCACGCCATTCGGAGTCAGCATGCGTTCGACATAGATGCGCGTGATGTCCTTGATGCCGCCGATCATGATGGTCTTGCCCTTCAGGTCGGCGAAGGACTTGATCGACGATTTTGCAAATAGCTCATATGGCGCAGGGCCGGACTCGATGCGGACGATCGCCACATCGGCGCCCTTGTCGATGGCGCGGATGGCGTCGACAAGCCCGCTGCCGCCCATGTTCACCGATCCGGCGGAGATCTGCTGCATCACCGATGCGCTCGATTGTGTCGGAATATATTCAATGGCCACGCCCTGTGCTTTGAAGAACCCTTTGGCGTCGGCAATGTAGGACGGCCAGTGCGTCGCCGATCCCGACCCGATGTCGGCGATGGTGATGAGTTCGTCGGCAGCCTTGGCGGATTGCGCCAAGGACGCGGCAAGACAGAAGGCGGACAGCAGGGATTGCAGAAGCGTCGGGCGCATAATGAACTCCGGAGCCGGATGAATGCTATTTCGAAAGAGCTGCGCGGCCAGCCGACGAGATTTCGGCGCCGGTCGCAAGCCACACGCCTTCGTGTTTGCTGATGTGTTCGAGCGCGCCTTCGAGCCCGCCAATGCGGTGCGGAATGCCCGTCAGATAGGGATGCAACGCAAGGCCCATGGCGCGGCCCGATTCTGCGCTCTCGCGCCAGAGCACATCGAACTGGCGGCAGATCATGGTTTCAAACTGTTCCGCCGTCATGTTCTTCTTGTCGGAGGCTGGCTTGTCGTTCAGCTCGGTCGAATAGGGGATCGACATGATGCTACGCCCGGCGTCGAGCGACATGACGTAGGGCTGATCGTCGTTGACCCAGTCGGCGACATATTCGATTCCCGCGTCGACCAGATGGTCGAGCGTCTCCCACGTCTCCTGAAGGCCGGAGCCGAGCCAGCCCTTCGGCTTCTGACCCGAGGCCTTGTGAATCGTCTCGACAGTGCGTTGAATGATGCCGGCCTCTTCGCCGGGCTTGGCTTCGTTCAAACGCCGCGTGTTGCTTTCGTTGTGGCCCATCAACTCCCAGTCGCGCTTCATGCATTCTTCGATGATGCGCGGATGCTGGGCGCAGAGATCGCTATTCAGCGCGACCGTGCCGCGCATGTCGTAACGATCCATCACCTCCATCATGCGAAAGATGCCGATGCGGTTGCCGTAGTCGCGCGCCGCCCAGTTGGAAACGTCCGGCGTCTTCCCGCCGCCGCCGGCGGACGCAGGAATCTGCTCATCGAGCGCGAAAAACTCGATGTTCGGAATGACCCAAACCGCAATGCGCGCGCCATTCGGCTAGACAAATGGCGGGCGATCGATGATCGGCGAATACGGGAAGGGACCGTATTTCGAGGGCTTCATGCGGCGACTCGCGTCGCTGTCAGGCCATTCAGATGCGCGATGACCTGCTCGATTTTCATCACATCCGCATATTTGTGATGCAGATCGAACAGATTGACCTTGTGCGAGATGTCGCTTCGATCGAAGCAGCACTCCTCCACCATGGTCATGTGATAGCCGTGCGAAAATCCGTCGACGGTGCTGGCGCGCACGCATCCCGATGTGCTCTCGCCGATGATGATCAGCGACTGGATGCCGAGTTGCGTGAGATGCGCGGTCAGCGGCGTGGCGAAGAACGCGCTGGCGCGTTGCTTGGTCAGCACCACATCGCCGGCCTGCGGCGCAAATTCCGGGCGAATGGCGAAAAGATCGGCGTCGGAGCCATTGCGGCGGTTCGTGGCCTTGATCGCGCCGGGGCGGCTTTCAGGGCGCGTGTCCCCGGTCGAATAAAAGATCGGAATGCCGGCGGCGCGCGCAGCCGCGAACAGCTTCTTCGTCGGCTCGATCGCGTTCCACGCGTTGATGCCGCAGGAGGACGGAAATTCCTTCGACACTTCATCGACCGGGCGCGGGCCGCCCTGATAGGCGACTTCATAGAGATCAATCGCCAGCAGCGCGACCTTCGGTCCAACAAAGATCTCGCGCTTATAGTGCTTGTAGAGTTCGAGAACGTTGGCGGGAATCACGTCCTGCCAGCAATGGTCTTCGAAAGCGTCGATCATCTGAAATCCCTTCACGCGCATCGGGCCGGAATTCCGATCATCCGGCCGCTCAGTTCGTCAGGAATTCAGCAAGTCGCATGCCATCGGGTTCGGCGCGACGATCTCCCATCGAAGCGCGCGAGCAGGCAACGCATCTCAGGTCAATGGTGGGGAGCGACTCAGGCTGCCTGCTTGCGGCGCATCAGATGCTGCGCAGCGGCGATGCCGAGACTCGCGACAATCATGTCGTCGCCATCGAGGACGGTGATTTGCGACGCACTAGGCGATTGTTCGGCGAGTTCGTAGATGCGCGACCAGATTTCGGATGCGTTCGGGAGCAGATCCGTCTGCTCGCATTCGACGTTGCCATCAGAGTCCGTCACCCGAAATATGAAAAGCTGCATTTTCCCGCTCGTGGAACCCAATGAAATGGCCCAAAGCGAACTTTGGGCCAAGTTGATCGTCGGACCTGAAATTGTCGCCCCGGGCGACTGGATCAGCGGTCCTGCTGCTGATTTTTGTCGCCCGGCTTCTGGCCGGCCTGATCCTGCTTCTGCTGGCCTTGACCCTCGCCCTGGCCGCCGGTCTGCTGCTTGTTCGGATTGTTCTGGGACGGGTTCTGAGCCTGACCCTGCTGGCCCTGACCCTGTTGTCCACCACCCTGCTGCTGGTTCGCCATCGTTGCTCTCCTCGCTGGAATGTCCACCCGCCCGGCGAAACGCCCCGCGGGGCCTGCGGTTCCATCTGGTCGGCTGCCGCATTGTCGAGCAGGCTGCTTGCGGCCGAGTCACCGATTGACGCGGCCGCGAGGGACCGGCAGGGATCAATCCGTCAGGGACGGGAGAATCCGCGTGGCGCTGTTTCCGGTATTCGATCATGTCGCCCTCAACGTCCGGCGAGAGCTGGATGAGGCGGCCGAGGCGTTTGAACGGCTGGGATTCAGCCTGACGCCACGCGGCTACCACAGCATGGGGTCGGCCAACCATCTGGCGATTTTCGCGACGGACTATCTCGAATTGCTCGGCCTGCCGCCGAAGGCGGAGATCGTGCGGCGAGAACTGCTCGAATGGCGCTACGGGATCAACGGACTGGTCTTCGGCTCAGAAGATAATGCGCACGTCGGGCGGGAGTTGGCGGCGCGCGGCGTGCCTGCCCCGCCCGCCCGTTCCTTCACGCGGCCGGTGACGCTGGCGGACGGATCGACGGAGGAGGCGCGGTTCAGCACGCTGACGGTGGACAGCTCCGTCGTCGACTACGGGCGCTTCTATTTCTGCCAGCATTCCACTCGACATCTCGTCTGGCGAGACGAGTTCCGCGAGCATCGCAACGGAGCCGTGGGAATCGAGAGCGTGGTGATTTCGGCCGACGATCCCGCTGCAGCGGCCGAGGTTTACCGGCGCATCTTCGGCGCGGACGCCGTGTCGGCCACGGCTGACGGCTACGTTATGGCGGTCGGACTGGGGCGCGTGGAGATCGTTTCGAAAGCGCAGGCTATCGCCCGTTTCGGGCCGAGCCTCAACGACGACATGCCGGTGCACATGAAGGCTGTGGTGCTGCGCACGCGATCGCTGGAGAGAGCCCGCGCCTGTGTGCCGGAGGCCGGCGCGTTTGGCGGCCGGCTGGTCGCGACGGGCGCGGGCCTGTTCGGCGCGGCGATCGAATTCGTCGGATGAAGCAACCTGCCGGAGCGCCGCCCCGGCAGGTCTGTCGCCTTACTTCGGCAGATCGAACAGGTAGGGAAATTCCGGCCCTTCGAGCGTGTGGATCGTGGTGATCTTGTCGCTCAGCGCCATGTAGCCCGTGGTGCGATACATGAAGAGCCATGGCGCGTCGGCGAAGAGCTTGTCCTGAATCTCGCCGTAGATCGCCAGACGCTTCGAGGTTTCGACAGTGGCCGCGCCCTCCTCGATAAGCTTGTCGATGTTCTTGTCGATGAACGATCCAAAGTTCCACGTCTGCCCGGCGCGGCTCGAATGGAACAGCGCCTGCACGATGCGGTCGGGGTCGCCGGTCGAGGAACCCCAGCTCAGCGTGTAGAGGCTGAAGTCGCCTTTCCCGATGCGATCCACATAGCCGGCCCAGTCGCCCATCAGGATGACTTCGGTGTCGAGGCCCACCGCCCGCAGATATCCGGCGATCGCCTGACCGACGAGACCATCATTGTAATAGCGGTTCTGCGTCGCGTAGAGCTTCAACTTGGCGGACGTGACGCCAGCTTCCTTCAGCAGCGCCTTCGCCTTCTCGGGATTGTATTCATAATAGCCGGACGGACGGCCGCCGAACGTGTCGCTGGCGATCACCGATTTGCTCGGCGTGCCGGAGCCGAGCAGCACATTCTTGATGATGGCTTCCTTGTCGACGGCGTAATTGATCGCCTGCCGCACGCGCAGGTCGTTGGTCGGCGCCAGCTTGTAGTTGAGCTGGTACAGAATGGTGCGGCCGTTGATCTCGTTGACCTTCACCTTCGCTGCCTGCAGCTCCTTCGCCTCCTGCGGGCCGAAGCGCAGCGCCACGTCGGCTTCCTTGCGCTGCATCAGGAACATGCGCGTCGATACGTCCGGCACGAACTGGAAGCTGATCTGCGCATAGGGCGCTTTCGGTCCGTAGAAGCCGTCGAACCGACTAGTCTGGATGCTCGTGCCGCGCGTCCATGAGGCGAACGAGTACGGGCCGCAGCTCACCGGCTGGACGCCGAAGCGATCGCCCAGCGCCGTCACGGCCTTGGGGCTAACAAGGCCGGCGTTTGGCGAGGCGAGATTGTTGCGCAGCGCCGGATAGGGCTCCTTGGTCATCAGCGCGACCGTATCAGGCGCAAGCACCTTCACGTCGGTGATCGGCTGGAACAGGATGCGGGCGGAGCCCTTCTGCGCCAGAACGCGATCGATGTTGAACTTGATCGCCTCCGCGTCGACCGGCGTTCCGTCGTGGAATTTGGCGTTTGGCCGCAGCTTCAGCGTCCAGGTCTTCTGGTCTTCGCTGACCGTTTCCGACGCGACGAGATCCGAGACCGCCTCCATCTTGTCGTTGAACGAATAGAGGCGGCAGTAGATGTGGTAGAGCACCATCGGCAATTCGCCGCCGGTCTCGCTTGGATCGAGCGTCGGGAATTCGGATGTGAGCAGCACCTTGATGTTCTGCGCACTCGCAGGCTGCGCGCCCGCTATCAGCGCGGTGAAGCCCGCCAGCGCCAGCGCGCTCGTCCATGTCCATTCACGCCGTGCCATTCGAACCTCCTTCGAGTCAGGATATGTGCGCGCCCTTGCTGCGGCGCGGGTCGATCACCGTGCGCAGCCCATCGGCGAACAGATTGATGCTCAACACAGCGAGCATGATGGCGAGTCCCGGATAGATCACCAGCTGACCCTGCCGGAAGATATAGGTGCGGCCGGAATTCAGCATCGCGCCCCATTCGGCCGTCTCCGGCGAAATGCCGACGCCCAGAAACGATAGCGTCGCGGCGACCAGAATGGAATGCGCGACTTCGAGAGCGGCCAGAACCACAATCGAATTCATCAGCGCCGGCCGGATATGCGTCCAGATGATGCGCGCGCCTGATGCGCCGGCGGCGCGGGCCGCCACGATGTACTCACGCTCGCGGATCGCCAGCGTCGAGTTGTGCACAAGGCGCGCGAATACCGGCACCGCGCGCAGGCCCACCGCGATAATGACGTTGGTCAAGCCTTCGCCGGCCACCGTCACCACCATCAGGGCGATCAGAATGCCGGGGAAAACGATCAGCGTATCCATGAAGCGCGTCATGATCGTGTCGAACAGGCCGCCGAAATAACCACTCAGCGAGCCAATGACGCCCCCGATCACGACGCCGAACACGGTGGCGCTGAGGCCGATCATCAGCGAGATGCGCGAGCCCGCCACGATGCGGGCGAGCAGATCGCGCCCCAGCTGGTCGGTGCCAAGCCAATGGCGCGACGACGGCCCTTGCAGGGCGTCGGCGAGGCTCTGGAGATAGGCGTCGGGAGTCAGCATAGGCCCAAACAGCGCCGCGAACGCGAACACCATCAACAGCGCGAATCCCACCCTGCCCGTCCAGGGCATGCGGGACAGCCAGCCGGGCCGCTTCGCCTCAATGGGCGCGGACACGAGGATCGATGACGCCATTGACGATGTCTACAACGAGGTTTGTGAGAGCGAAGATCACCGCGAAGGCGAGCACGATGCCCTGCACCATCGGGTAATCGCGGGTGGAAATGGAGTCGACTAGCGCCTTGCCGACGCCCGGCCATGCAAAAATCGTCTCGACCGCGATAACGCCGCCGAGCAGCCGCGCGAATTCGAGCCCCACCATGGTGACGACCGGAATGAGCGCATTGCGCAGCGCGTGTCGCCACAACACGGAGGATCGCGATGCGCCCTTAGCGAGCGCGGTGCGCACATAATCTTCGCCCAGCACATCCAGCATGGTGGAGCGCGTGAGGCGCGCGATCACCGCGATGCTGGGCGGCAGAAGGCTCGCAGCGGGCAGGACGATCGACAGCGCGCTGTCATTGCCCGCCACGGGAAACAGGCCAAGCTGGACCGCAAACGCCAGCACCAGCAGTAGGCCCACCCAGAACGAGGGCGCAGATGTTCCAATCATGGCGATCACCAGAATCGTCACGTCCTGCCATTTGCCTTCACGCACCGCAGCCACGACGCCGAGCAAAATCCCGATGGCGAACGCCACCGCCACCGCCAGCCCTGCGAGCCGCAACGTATTCGGCAGGCGCGCAGCGACTTCCTCGATCACCGGCGAGCGGCTGCGGATCGACTGTCCGAGATCGCCGGTCGCGGCCTTTTCAAGATAGAGCCCATATTGAACCACGATCGGCTTATCGAGGCCGAACTTGATGCGCAGATCGCGAATCACTTCCGGGGTCGCATCCTCGCCGGCCAGTACGGTCGCCGGATCGCCCGGCATCAGTCGCAGCATGACGAACGTGATCAGGCTGACGAAGAGCAAGGTCAGCAGCAGCCGTCCGAAGCGAATGACCAGAAACCTCTGCATCTGCGGCTGCTGTGAAACCCTACTGACGCGCCGTCTTCATACAAAGCGGCGGAGCCGGCCAGACCGGCGAAACAGCTTCGTATTGAATGCCAATACAAAGTCGCAAGCAGAGTGACATCGCCATCCGGCAGTGTCAATTTAGGGACCTCGACGCGCATCAAACTGACGTAGAAGATTCTTCTCGCATCGACTCGACAGGAGGCAGACTTGGTGAAGTCCTTCAACACGCGGCTTGCGGGGCGCGTCGAATGTCCCGGCGGTGGACAGGTCTGGGTCGACGGAAAGTATCTCTACATCGCCCACATGGACAGCCCGCTCGGCACCAGCGTGCATGACGTCAGCGATCCGTCGTCGCCGAAAATGCTGTCGACTCTCGTCATCCCCGAAGGCTGGCATTCGCACAAGGTGCGGGTCGCTAACGACATCATGATCGTCAATCACGAGCGCACTCGCAAGGACGCCGTGGATTTCGGCGGGGGGCTCGGGATTTACGATGTCTCCAATCCGTCAAAGCCGCGCGAATTGTGCAAATGGCGCACGGTCGGATCAGGCGTGCATCGTTTCACGTTCGATGGCCGCTACGCGTACATTTCGCCGACGGTCGACGGCTACGTCGGCAATATCGTGATGATCCTCGATCTGAAGAATCCCGAAAAACCCGAGGAAGTCGGCCGCTGGTGGATTCCGGGCCAGTGGGAAGCCGGCGGGGAGGACTATCCTTGGCGCGGCTTCCCTGCCCCGCGATGTCACCATCCGATCCGCAAGGGCGACCGGCTCTATGTGAGCTACTGGCACCACGGCATGTTCATTCTCGACATTTCAGACATGAGCAAGCCGAAGCTGGTCTCATCGCGCCAGACGAGTCCGACCTTTCCGCATCCGACGCACACTTGTCTGCCGATTCCATTCAAGCTGAAGGGCCGCGATGTGATGGTGGTCGCTGACGAGGACGTGCTGAAAATTCGACCGGCGGCCCCATCCTTCGCGTGGATTTACGACATCACCGACGAGACGAATCCACTGTCGATCAGCACCTTTCAAGTGCCGGGTCTTGACCCCGATGGCGCGCCGCAGCCGGCGATGACCGGTTGTCACCAGCCGTCGGACAGGCTGTTTGCTGGCGAGTCGACGCTGATTCCGTTTGCGTGGTTCGCGCAAGGATTGCGGGTGGTCGACATCAAGGACCCCTTCGCGCCGCGCGAAGTCGCCTTCTACCTGCCCGATCCGCCGCAGGGTCAGGAACGCGTCACCTCCAACGACGTGACCGTCGATGATCGCGGGCTGGTTTATCTCGTCGACCGCAACGGCGGCGTCGATATCGTCGAACTCGATATCCGCTGACGTAGGTCTCAGCCGTGCGGTTGCGGCAGGCCCTGCGAGATCGAGCGGGCCGCCGCGACCACGAGCGACGAGAACCTTTTCTCGGCGTCCTGTCGCGTGTAGCGCGCCCGCGATACAGCGATGTTCACCGCGCAAGCAGGCTCCTGCCGCGACGTGACGGCCGCCGCAGCGATCGACAGATCGCCGTGGTAGAATTCCTCGAACGCGGTCGCGTAGCCGCGCGCCGCCGAGAGTGCGATCTTCTCCATCAGCGTGTCGATCTGCCACGTCGTGTCAGGCGTATAGGCGCGCAAATCCGTGCGCTCCAGAATGCGCCGCGCGTCCTCAGGCCGCATGCGCGACAGCATGGCGATGCCGGGCGCAGTGCAATAGGCCGGCATTCTCGTACCGATGGTCACGTCCGGATTGAGCACCTGACGGCTGAGAAAGCGCAGCACGAACACGATTTCAGTGTCGTCGCGCACCGTGAGATTGATCGTCTCCTCGGTCGTCTTGCTCAGATGCATCAGGTAGGGCGCGGCGCGCTCGATCAGCGGATTGGCGCGGGTGAAATTATGCCCGAGCTTCAGCGCCCGCGTCGTCATTTCGAAATGCTTGCTGACCGGGTCCTTGCGCAGATAGCCCAGCTTCTCCAGCGTATGCGTGAAGCGTTGCGCGGCGCTCTTGTCGAGACCAGCGACGCTCGCGAC
The DNA here is from genome assembly GCA_947472615.1 of Beijerinckiaceae bacterium. Taxonomy (GTDB): domain Bacteria; phylum Pseudomonadota; class Alphaproteobacteria; order Rhizobiales; family Beijerinckiaceae; genus Terripilifer. The sequence continues at coordinate 5,891 of CANJEY010000013.1, read as the reverse complement.
CTGTGACAAGCTCATGCTCGCATGCGTCGGATCGAACGATTCGAGCACCCGAAACGCCTTTTCGACGGACAAAACCATCAGCGGATCGGCAGGGCGTTCCGCACGCGATCCATCCGCCTGCTTATTCCTTCGCGCATCGTCTTTGTGTGCGGTCATATTGACTTCGCTCGCGGCAGGTCGCATAAATTCAATAAAGAGTATTACGATCCGATACAAGAGCGGAGAGCTGTTTGGCGGACTCCATCCTGCGCGAAGACCGCGGCGAAATCGCCATCGTCACGCTCAATCGTCCCGAGGTGCTGAACGCTTGGGATACGCCCATGCGGACGCACCTGATCGATATTCTCGATGCGTGCGAAGCCGACGAATCCATCCGGGCTATCGTGCTGACCGGCGCGGGCGGCCGCGCCTTCGGGGCTGGCCAGGATCTGCGCGAGGCGAAGACCTTCGACGAAGACCGCGCTGAGGCGTGGCTGCGCGAATGGGAACGTCTCTACGACCGCTTGCGGTCGCTGTCGAAACCAAGCCTCGTGGCCCTGAATGGACTCGCGGCGGGCTCCGCGTTTCAGGTCGTGCTGCTGGCGGATTTTCGCATCGGCCACCCCGACGTGAAGCTGGGACAACCGGAAATCAACTCCGGCATCGCCAGCATCACCGGCGCATGGATCATGCGCGAGCGGCTCGGCGTCGCGCGCACCACGGACCTCGTGCTGACCGGCCGCATGATGGGCGCTGATGAATGCCATGCGCTCGGCCTCATCAATCGCATCGTGCCGCGCGACCGTGTGCTCGATGAAACGCTCACGCTCGCGCGCGAACTGGCCGCCAAACCCGCCTCCGCGTTGCGCGTCGACAAGGAATGGCTGCGCGAAATGACCGAAGGAGCGTTTCGCGACTCGATCGAAGCAGGAATCCGCTTCCATCGTCGCGCTTATGCATCGGGCGAACCGGCGAAGATGATGCAGAAGTTCATCGATGACCGCAGCGCCCGCAAATAAGCGCTGTGCGCGCGCACGACGGACGCCATCCGCATGATTGAGCGCGCGGATGGATTCATTTCTTTGCTGCGAGCGAAGGCGGAGACGAACCCTGATGGAGTCTTCGGCGACTTCGAGGGACAGCCGCTGACCTTTGCGCACATCGACCACATGTCGGACGCCTTCGCCGCGAACCTTCGCCGTAGAGGCGTCGCGCGCGGAGATCGCGTCGCGGCCATGCTGCGAAATTCGCCATCATCCATCGCGGTCGTGTTCGGGCTCGCCAAAGCCGGCGCAATCTGGATTCCCGTCAACGTCCGACAGCAGGGCGAGGGACTGCGATACATTCTCGAACACAGCGATCCGAAACTGATCGTCGCGGAAGCCGACCTGATGGAGACGCTGCACGACAGCGGCGCGACGCTGCCGCGGACGATCGTTCGCAGCGGCGGCTATGCTGGAACGCTCGACTGGATTCTGTCGCAACCACACACGTTCGACGAAGGCTCGCCCGAGACGGACGATCTCATGGCGATCATGTACACGTCCGGCACCACCGGACCGCCGAAAGGCGTGCTGGTGACGCATGCGATGATGCGGTTCGCGGCCGAAGCCGTTCTGCTCGCCTCGGGCGCTGCTACGGACGACGTCTTCTTTGTTTGGGAGCCGTTCTTCCACATCGGCGGCGCGCAGGTTCTGCTGCTGCCCTTGCTGACAGATGTTCGGCTGGCAATGACCTCGAGCTTCAGCGCCAGCCGCTTCTGGGACCAGGTGCGCGCGGCGCGCGCAACGCACATCCACTATCTCGGCGGCATTCTGCAAATCCTGCTGAAGCAGCCGCCCGACGAGCGCGATCGAACGCATGATGTCCGCATCGCGTGGGGCGGCGGCTGCCCGGTCGAGACGTGGCTGCCATTCGCCGAGCGGTTCGGCGTCGAAATCCGCGAATGCTATGGCATGACGGAAACGTCCAGCATCGCGACTTACAACCGCAATGGTGAAGTTGGCTCAGTGGGCCAACACACGCATTGGTTCGATGTCATGGTCGCCGTCGACAACGGCGCTGCTGCGCCGGCAAGCGACGTGGGAATCATTGCGGTACGCGAACGCCTCGCAGGACCTTTGTTCAAAGGCTATTTCAAGGCGGACGGACTGAATGAAACGCTGTTCCGCGACGGCTGGTTTAGCACCGGCGATCTGGGCGTTTTCGACGAAGCCGGCAATCTCTACTTCAAGGGCCGCGCGTCAGACAGCGTTCGCCACCGGGGCGAAAACGTTTCCGCGTGGGAGGTCGAAAGCGTCGCCGAGCGCCATGAGGACATCGAAGCCTGCGCGATGATCGGCGTTGCGTCTGACATCGGCGAACAGGACATCAAACTGTTCATCAAGCCAAAACGGGGCCGCGCCGTGAATGTCGCGGCGCTGTCGGACTGGCTGGCGAGCCGGCTCGCGCCATACCAGACCCCGCGCTACGTCGTGGTCGTTGACGATTTCGAGCGCACGCCGAGCGAGCGCATCATGAAACACAGACTGTCGAAGTCCACGGACGATTGCTGGGATCGACTGTCGCCGGCTAACAACACGCCAGCGCGCTGACGCCGGCGCGCTTCAGGGAGTTTCGCCATGAAACCAGTTTCGCAGCCCGCGCCGGAATCGGTCGAACGCCCGAAGCCCGGCGCGCCGCGCAATGCGCTATGCGGGAGCGACGTGATCGCAGACGCGATCCGCGATCTCGGCATTGAATACATCACGGTCAATCCGGGTTCGAGTTTCCGCGGACTGCACGACAGCATCGTCAATTATCTCGGCAACGAGAAGCCGCAGATCATGCTGTGCCTGCATGAAGAACATGCGGTTGCGATCGCGCATGGCTACGCCAAAATAGCCGGCCGCCCGATGGCCGCCGCCGTCCACTCGAACGTCGGCCTGATGCACGCCAGCATGGCGATCTACAACGCCTATTGCGACCGCATGCCAGTGCTGGTCATCGGTGCCACAGGCCCGGTCGACGCCGACAAGCGCCGCGCATGGATCGACTGGATTCACACCTCGCAGGATCAGGGCGCGGTCATCCGCAACTTCGTCAAATGGGACGATCAGCCGAACTCCGTCATGGCCGCGCGCGAGTCGATCCTGCGAGCCGGATGGCTGACCAGCCTGTCACCGATGGCGCCCGTTTACGTCAATCTCGACACAGAGATTCAGGAGCAGCAACTCACTGAAATTTTGCCGCTGGTCGACGCCAAACGCTTCCTGCCCCGCATCGCGATCGGCGCAGACGGAGAGCAATGCTGGCGGACCGCCGAACTTCTGAAGGCGGCGACGCGTCCGTTGATCCTCATCGGACGCGTCGGACGTTCGCGAGACGCGTGGGCGCAACGCGTGCAACTGGCGGAAGCGATTGGCGCGCGGGTTGTCACCAGCCGGCAGGCGGGCGCGTCGTTCCCCACAGATCATCCGCTGCATGTTTCGTCGATCACCAGTATCTCGGGCCAGCCGGGGCTTCCCGGCAAGGAAGCCCTGCAGGCGATCAGGGAGTCCGATCTCATCCTGAGTTTCGATTGGCTCGATCTCGCCGGCACGCTGAAATATGCCTTTGAGGGCGCAGCCCTGCCGACAGTGATTCAGGTGTCGAACGACTATCAGCTGCATAACGGCTGGAGCATGGAATATTTCGGCCTGCCAGTCGCGGACGAATTCCTTGCAACGACGCCCGACGCCGCGGTCGCGGAATTGTTGCGCAACTTTCCAGCCGCCGGCGACAGCCAGCCGCCAGTGGCGACCGAAATCAAGACGCCCGACATGAGTGCGGCGACGATCGGACTGCCACATCTGGTTTACGCATTGCGCCAAGCATGCGGATCGCGGTCCGTGTCGTTGCTGAAGGCGCCAATCTTATGGAGCAACGCGATGTGGCCGTTGCGCGATCCGCTGGATTATGTGGGCTCGGAAGGGGGCGGCGGCATCGGCGCGGGCCCCGGCATCGCGGTTGGGGGCGCGCTCGCGCTGCGCGGCAGCGGCCGCCTGCCGATCTGCATCACCGGCGATGGCGATTTCATCATGGGCCTCACGGCGGTGTGGACCGCCGTGCGCTACCGCATCCCACTGCTGTTCGTCATCACCAACAACCAGTCGTTCTACAACGACGAAGTGCATCAGCGGTTGATGGCGCAGCGGCGGGGACGTCCGATCGAAAATCAGGCGATCGGCATCGAGATGAACGATCCGGCGCTCAACCTCGTGAAACTCGCCGAAGGTCAGGGCGCCATCGGCTTCGGTCCGGTCGAAAAACCCGCGGATCTCGCTGCCATCTTTGACAAAGCCATCGCGGCGGTCGAAGCGGGCTCCGTCTCAGTCGTCGATGTCCGCACCCCTGTGGATCGCAGCTGATGTCTAGGAACGCGAACCTTTCTGCATGAAACGCGCATGGTCGTCACGGCACGCGCGCGCCCCCGCTTCGCCCAGATCCCAATAGAGGCCAGCCATCATCCGCAACCCTTCTTCGACGATGCTAATCGGAATGTGCTCGTTCGATGCGTGCTGCAGGCAGCCCGGATAAGAATGCGGAATCCAAAGCGTCGGCAGACCGAGCACATCGACGAAGACGTCGTTCGGGAGACTGCCGCCGATGTTGGGCAAGATCGCCGGAGCCATCCCGATGGACGTTTCGATCGAACGCGCCGCCCAGCTGACCCACGGATCGTCGGGGTCGAGCCGGGTCGCCTGCATGACGCTGTCGCGCACCGGCGTCACCGCGATCATGCCAAGGCCGCGCTGTTTGAGATGCGACGTCACCGCATCGACCACGCGCGCATGATCGATATCGACCACGAAGCGCAACTGACAGCGCGCCCACGCGCGCGGCGGAATCGCGTTGACGGGTGATTTCGGATCGCCGCATTCGAACGCCAGCGTTTCGAAGCTGCACCAGCCGAACACCTTTTCTGCGGCGCTCAGTCCTGGCTCGCCCCACCCCTCTTCGATCGGCGGATCGCCCGGCGCCGGCTCCAGTTCACAATCGCGCAGGGCTCGCTTCACGCTCGGCGGGATCGCGGCTGGTACAAGCTCGGGAATCTGAATTCGCCCGTTCGGTCCGACAATGGCTGCTATCGCGTGCGCCAGCAAAATGCCGGGGTTGGACAGAAGGCCGCCCCAATTGCCCGAGTGATACGCGTTCTTGCGCAGATCGGCGACGAGATCGAACAGCACAATGCCGCGCGAGCCGAGAAAGATTGTCGGCCTGCCGAGACTGAGACGCGGACCATCGGACGAGATCATCACATCCGCGGCAAGCAGGCTCGCATTGTCTTTGACAAATGCGCGCAGTCCGGGCGAGCCGAGTTCCTCGCCGCTTTCGAACAGCAGGCGCATGTTGAAACCCAGCGCGCCGCGCGTCTCGAGAACCGCCTGCAGGGCCGCAAGATTGACGGAGTGCTGCCCTTTGCTGTCGGCCGCGCCGCGCCCATACCAGCGATGAGCGCGATCCGTCAGCGTCCATGGTTCGAGTCCCGCATCCCATCCGGCGTCGAGCCCCGGCACCACATCGGCATGGCCATAACTGAGAACCGTGAGCGCATCAGGCGATTCGATGCGCTCCGCAATCAAAAATGGACCAGGCGCGGCTGGATGGCTCACAAGCCTGCATACAAAGCCCATGCGTTCGAGAGCCCCGCTCAACTCGTCGCGCAGATAGCGTTCGAGAGTCAGGGCGTCGCGATTCTTGCTCACGGTCGGAATCGCGACGCGGCGGGCGAGATCAGCCCGCAATGCGCCTGACGCAAGCGCCGCGTGCGCGCGGTCGATGGCGGATTGTCGGGTCATCACGGCTCCGTCGCCTCGTTCATTCTCCAACCCAGAGTTTATGCGCTTCAATGCTGAATGGCTATGGAGCAGGCGACACCCGGAGAGTAAGAT
>CANJEY010000012.1 GCA_947472615.1 Beijerinckiaceae bacterium | reverse complement strand
TGAACTCGCTGTTCAACATGACCCGCCCGGTGTGGGAAGGCATGCGCACCCGCAAGTTCGGCCGCGTGATCTGCATTTCGTCGATCAACGGCCAGAAGGGCCAGGCCGGACAGGCGAACTATTCCGCCGCCAAAGCCGGCGAGATCGGCTTCGTCAAGGCGCTGGCGCAGGAAGGCTCGAAAGTCGGCATCACTGTCAACGCGATTGCGCCGGGTTATATCGGCACCGAGATGGTGAAGGCGATTGCGCAAGACGTGCTCGACAAACACATCCTGCCGCTGATTCCCGTCGGGCGTCTTGGTGAACCGGAAGAAATCGCGCGTTGCGTTGTTTTTCTCGCTTCCGATAACGCCGGATTCATCACGGGTTCGACTTTGTCGGCCAATGGCGGACAATATATGGCTTGAGGTTTCTACTTCAGGCTTTCTTAGTTCGCGCAAATCATCCTCGGTCGCTTGTCTGAACCACTTGTGGGTTCCACAGCGCCGGGGGGCCAGATGGACGCCAAACGTGTTTGGGCGATTCGCGCCGGTAGTTCCGGGCAGGCGGACGCCTTATTTATTGAACAGAATCTGATTGCGATGAGTTCGGCCGACGTCGACGACGACGTTGGCAAATTGTCCGCATCCCGCAAGGCTTTCAAGGAAGCCTTCGATCCCAGCGTGCGGCCGGAGGCGGTCCCGATCCTCGCCGGTCAGTTGTTTCGCTTCGTGCATGAAGCAAAGATCGGTGATTACATCATTTATCCGCGCAAGCACGATCGCACATTGCGGCTTGGCGAAATCAGCGGACCTTATGTGTTTCAGACCGACAGCGCCGGCGAATTCTCGCACCGGCGCAGCGTGATCTGGAAGAACAAGCTTGGTCGTGACCTGTTTTCGCAAGGCGCGCTCTACGAACTCGGATCGACGCTGACGCTGTTTGAAGTGAAATCGTTCGCGGACGAGATTCTCGAAAAGTTCAACGGCGGCGCAGGACCGCGCGTGACGGCGCAGCCGCCGCTTCGCGACGAGACGGAAACGGTCGTACGCGACATCGTCGAGGCGACGCGCGATTTCATTTCCAAGAAACTGAAGAGCGAGCTGAAGGGCTATCCGCTCGAACCGTTCGTGGCCGAGCTGTTTCGCTCCATGGGCTATCAGGCGCACACGACCCGCAAGGTGCGCGACGATGGGATCGATGTCATCGCCCATCGCGACGAGCTTGGCATCGAGCCGCCGGTTTTGAAAATTCAGGTGAAGGCCAATGAGGCGAATATCGGCGCCGATTGCGTCAAGGCGTTCTACGCCATGGTGCAGGAGCGCGACGTCGGGATCTTCGTCACGACGGGCGGCTATTCGTCGAGCGCGGTGGAGTTCGCCCGCACCAAGGGCAACCTGCGGCTGATCAACGGGCTCGATTTCGTCGACCTGATCCAGAAACACTACGACCGGTTGGGGCCGAAGTTTCGCCAGCAGATACCGCTGCGGCGCGTGCTGGTGCCGGACGTGGCGCTCGACGACGCCTGATCAACGACAAAAGGCCGGCGTCGCCGCCGGCCTTTGACATCTTGCAAGAAGACTGATCAGTCTTCCTTGGACTTGATCTTGAGAACCTGACGGCCGCCGTACATGCCGGTCTTCAGATCGACATGATGGGGACGGCGCAGTTCGCCGGAATCCTTGTCCTCGATATAGGTCGGGGCCTTCAGGGCGTCAGCCGAGCGGCGCATGCCGCGGCGCGACGGCGAGGTTTTTCTACGCGGAACTGCCATGATGATCTCCATACCGCCGCTGGCCCGGAGCCGCAGCGTGAATTCAAGGCCGCGCTAATACACGGAATTGCGGGACTTGGCTAGCGACCCGCCGAATGTTTTGCGAGCCACGAAACGGTCGGATTTCTGGTCGATTGGTGGTAAACATCAAGCGATTCTCTTGGAAATGATGAATTGTCGATTCGTGGTGGCAAGACAGGCGCGGTTCTGCTGGGGCTTCTGGCTCTCTGGGCTGATGAGTCGCACGCTGAAACGCTGAACGCACGCTATTCGGTGCGGTTGATCGGGCTTTCGCTTGGCACGGCCGGCCTCAATGGCACGTTCGATTCCTCGCAATATAAGCTTGAGGCCAGCGCCAAACTCACGGGCCTCGCCTCAATGGTGTCGAATTCGCGCGGGGTGGCCGTGTCGACCGGCAGCATCCAGCCGGGCCGTCCGATCCCGTCGACCTATGCGACCACATCGTCCAGCTCGACCATGACCCGGACGGTGCGGATGGGGCTCAACGCCGGCACGGTGCGGGCCGTCGACATTTCGCCGCCGATCGAGGACTCGCCCGGCCGCGTCGCCGTCACAGAGAACCACAAGCGCGGCATCATCGATCCGCTGAGCGCGCTGGTGATGCCCGTGCCGGGCAACGAGCCTCTGCTCGGGCCGGCGGCCTGCAACAGGTCAATCCCCGTCTATGACGGCTATACACGCTTCGACGTGAACTTGTCCTTCGCCGGCACCCGCAAGGTTACAGCCAACGGTTATTCGGGCTCCGTAGTGGTCTGCACGGCGCGATACGTGCCGATTTCCGGCCACCGGCCCGATCGCAAGGTCACGCAGTTCATGGCCGACAACAAGGACATGGAAGTCTGGCTGGCGCCGGTCGAATCGGCGCGACTTCTGGTGCCGTTCAAGATTTCGGTGGCGACCCTCGTGGGCACGACCGTGATCGAAGCGATGGACTTTTCGATCGCGCCGGGCTCGCGCGCAGCCAACGCCGCGGCCCGATAAGCGGTTCGCCGGACAATCCGTCCTGTTCCAACACAATGGTTAATGGATCGACGCCAAAGAGCGTTGAGTTGTTCGCATCCGTAGCGGTTGTGGCGGCGGCATTGCGCTATATGTTGTGGGAACAGGCCGGGAAACTGGACGAAACAGTGATTCGTGCATGATGCGTTCGGGGTTCGTGCCGAAGCTTAACGCTGGTGTCCATAGATTACGCCGATGGAGCAGTTGACTCGTCATGTGTTTGGAGTCCGTCCGCGAGTCGAAAAATTCTCTCCGCGCAGGAGTGATGAATCTAGCCGAATCACAATACATGGCGTGGCGGGCGTTATGGTCGTCGATATCTTGCGGTGAACAAAAGATGACTCATGGAGAGTCAGCGATTCGGCCGCGATTCGTTCCCGTCCCGTTCGGAAACCGCGGAATGCCTCGGCTATTCGTATCGTTCTATGACAAGAGCGGTCTGAACCATCGCGGAAAGGCGTGACGCGCGATGAATGTGCCGGGTTCGACGCGCCGGACGCTGGCGCGAGCCGAGCGGTCCCAGCGGGTCATAGCCGTTCTGGGTCCGACCAATACCGGCAAGACGCATCTGGCCATCGAGCGGATGCTCGGCCATTCGAGCGGCATCATCGGTCTGCCGCTGCGGCTGCTGGCGCGCGAAGTCTATAATCGGGTGGTCGAAAAAGCCGGCGCGGAGGCGGTGGCGCTGATCACTGGCGAAGAAAAGATAAAGCCGCAGCATCCGCGTTACTGGATTTCGACGGTCGAGGCGATGCCGCGCGATCTCGACGTGGCGTTCGTGGCGATCGACGAAATCCAGCTCGCGGCCGATCTCGATCGCGGGCACGTCTTCACCGACCGGCTGCTGAATCGGCGCGGCCGCGACGAAACCATGCTGATCGGCGCCGGCACGATGCGGCCGCTGATCGAGCAATTGCTGCCGGGCGTGCATGTGACGTCCCGGCCCCGCCTGTCGCAACTGACGTTCGCCGGCGAGCGCAAGCTGTCGCGACTGCCACGTCGATCCGCCATCGTGGCGTTCTCGGCCGAGGAGGTTTACGCGATCGCCGAACTGATCCGGCGTCAGCGCGGCGGCGCGGCTGTGGTGATGGGCGCGCTCAGCCCGCGCACCCGCAATGCGCAGGTCGAACTCTACCAGAATGGCGACGTGGACTACATCATCGCTACCGACGCCATCGGCATGGGGCTCAACCTCGACGTCGATCACGTCGCCTTCGCGGGCGATCGCAAGTTCGACGGCTGGCATTATCGCCGCCTCGTGCCGGCGGAATTCGGTCAGATCGCTGGCCGCGCCGGTCGCCATCTGCGCGACGGAACATTCGGGTCGACCGGCCGCTGTCCGCCGTTCGACGAAGATCTGGTCGAGGCGCTGGAGCAACATCGCTTCGATCCGGTGACGATGCTGCAGTGGCGCAACACTGATCTCGATTTCACCTCCATCGAATGCCTGCAGGCCACGCTGGATCGTCTGCCGGGCGAGCCGGGGCTGACGCGCGCGCCGCTGGCTGAAGACCTGCTGGTCCTCGACATCGCATCGCACGATGCGGATGTGCGAAAGACCGCCACAAATCGCGGCGATGTGGCGCGTTTGTGGGATGTCTGTCAGGTTCCCGACTATCGCAAGACGTCGCCGGCGGCGCATGCCGAACTGGTGCTGACGCTCTACGGCTTTACCGTGCGGGCCGGCAAAGTGCCGGATGCGTGGTTTTCGCGGCAATTGTCGGCGCTGGACCGGACGGACGGCGACATCGATGCGCTCTCGGCCCGCATCGCCCAGGTGCGGACCTTCAACTATATTGCGAACCGTCCGGACTGGTTGGGCGATCCTGAGCATTGGCAGGGCGTCACGCGTCAGGTAGAGGACAGTCTGTCAGACGCCCTACATGAGCGGCTCGCCCATCGTTTCGTCGATCGGCGCACCAGTGTCTTGATGCGTCGGTTGAGAGAAAACGCAATGCTGGAAGCGGAAATTACCGCAGGTGGCGACGTGCTGGTCGAAGGTCAGCACATCGGACAATTACAGGGTTTCCGATTCACGCCCGATCCGGGTGCGGCCGGCGAAGCTGCGCGCACGCTGAATGCCGCCGCCCAGAAAGCGCTCGCCGCCGAAATCGAGGGCCGCGCCAAGCGCGTACACGAAGCGGTCGATACGGCCTTCGTGTTGGCGCATGACGGTTTGATCCGCTGGCTCGGCGAGCCGGTAGGCCGCGTCACGCCGGGTGATCACATTCTGCGTCCGCTGGTGCGGGTTCTGGCCGACGACCAGCTGAACGGCGCCGCGCTGGAAATCGTGCAGACGCGGCTCGATCTGTGGCTGGGCCAGCACATCAAGAAACTGCTGGGGCCGCTCTTCGATCTGGAAGCCGGCGAAGGGCTCGAGGGCATCGGGCGCGGCATTGCCTTTCAGGTGGCTGAATCGCTGGGCGTGCTGGAACGCACCCGCGTCGCGCAGGACATGAAGACACTCGATCAGAACGCGCGCGGCAGCCTGCGCAAGTTGGGAATCCGGTTCGGCGCCTACAATCTCTACCTGCCGGCCTTGCTCAAACCCGCGCCCCGTTCACTGGCGGCGCAATTGTGGGCGCTGAAGAACGGCGGCATCGATGGCGTCAAGGGCCTCGACGAAGTGCCGCATCTGGCGGCGTCAGGCCGCACGTCGTTCCCGGCCAATGCGGAGATCGACCGGCGCTTCTATCTGGCCGCCGGCTTCCGGGTTTCGGGAGAGCGCGCGGTGCGCGTCGATATTCTGGAGCGTTTGGCCGACATTATCCGCCCGGCGATCAATTACCGTCCGGGCGTGACGCCGGGCGATCCGCCGGCGGGCGCAGCCGACCGCGACGGATTTGTGGTGACAGTGGGGATGACGTCGCTGGCCGGTTGTTCCGGCGAGCCATTCGCGTCGATCCTGAAATCGCTCGGATATGTGATGGAAAGCCGCAAGGGGCCGGCGATCACGGTGCCGTTGTTGCCTGCCGCGCCGACGACGCCTGTGGTCCCAACAGCCGCTGCCGAGACGCCAGCTTCCGATCAGCCGGAAAGTGCTGAAACAGTCGTTGATGCAGGCGAGGCAACTGCTCCGCCATCTGAAACCCTGGTTTCGGACGAGGCGACTGTCGTTGAGACGGCTCCGATTGAGGAGATCGCGCAGGAATCGGCCGTCGAGGCCGAAGTCGAGTCCGTGACCGCATCCGCGCCAAGTGAAGACGTGGTCGCCGCTTCGGAGGCCAACGAGGCGAGCGCTGTCGAAGCCATTGAAGAGACTGTCGGTCCGACCGAAGCGAGCGAGGCCGCAGTGGCCGAGCCGACTGCAGATGTAGCTGTCGCCACCGAGCCGGTCGCCGAATCTGTGGCCGAACCGGTTCCGGACGTCCTGATTGAAGTCTGGCACCCGCACCGCCGGCCGCAGCATCAGCGTCAGGGTCAGGGACCGCGACCCAATCGGGATCGTCCCGCAGGTCCGCGCCGTGATCGTGGACCAAGGCGCGATCAACCCGCGCAGGTCGCCGCGACCGGGACTGGCGATGCGCCCGCCGCCGCGCCGGTCGAGGCCGAAGCGCGGCCGGATCAGCGACGTCCTGACCGTGACCAGCGCCCGCCCCGCCGCGATGGCGACAAGGGTGCGCGTTTCGAAGGCCGTCCGCCCAAGCGCGACGGCGAAAATCGCCGTCCGGGTGGCGACCGCAACAACAAGCCGCGATTCGACGGCAATCGGGATCGTCGGCCGGATCGGGGCGGCGGCGATCGCACATTCGCCTCCACCGAGCGTCCGCGCGGTCGCGAGAAGCAACCGGACCCGGATTCGCCTTTCGCCAAACTGCTCGCCCTGAAGGCGCAGCTCGAGAACAAGGGCAAGCCGGAGTGATCTCCGGCGCTGCCGTCTGACATGAGCCGGCGTCCCGATCAGGATGCCGCCGAAGACGGCCCGCCGCAGCCCGGTGGCAAACAGCGTCTGGACAAGTGGCTCTGGTTCGCCCGCGTGGTGAAGACGCGGTCGCTGGCGACGAGGCTCGTGACAGACGGGCATGTCCGCATCAACAGCCGAAAAATCGAAACGGCCTCCAAGCAGGTCGCGCCGGGCGATGTGCTGACCATTGCGCTCGAACGCCAGGTTCGGGTGCTGCGGATCATCGCGCCGGGGTTGCGGCGCGGTCCTTATGAAGAAGCGCGTTTGCTGTTCGAAGACCTGACGCCTCCCGAGCCGCCGCGCGATGTCGTGGCCGAACGCGAGCCGGGATCGGGCCGGCCGAGCAAGAAGGACCGGCGCGATCGGGCCCGGGCGTTTGGCGACTGATTTGCGCGTTCCGGGCGAACTCCGACCTTGCGCCGTCGTTTCTCTCTGCAATCGCACGGGAGACCATCATGCGTGACGATCTCGAACCAGCCTCAGCCTTCGACGACATGGCCGAACACGAACGAACTTACGCCAAGTTTGTCCGCGGCGCGCAGATTGCGGCTGCAACGACGCCGCTTCTGCTGGCTTTCGTCCTGTACTGGACGACCTGATTCACATCGTCCGCCAGTTGAGGGCGTCGTGGCCGGCCGTGTAGCCGCGGATCTTCTGCGCTGGGTTGCGGTTAATCAGCGGCCGGCCATACATCGGGTGGCGCATGCTGCGCACCTCGTGGTCGAGGTCGAACAGCGCCTCGCCGCTGTCGGGATCGACGATCTTGCAGAAGCTGTATTGGTGTGGGCCGCTCTCGTTGCTGATCAGGCCGCGTTCGCGCAGCCAGTCATAAGGGCCGGAAAAATCCGAGATATAAATCTGGATGTGGTGCGCCAGACAGGGATCGTGCGGCTGGTCCATTTCCCTGAAAATCAGCCATTGATGTTCGCCGACGCTGACGCGGGCCTCGACGTCGGGGCCTGACGTCATGTCCACGCGGGCGCGCAGAATCGTTTCATAGAATCGGCCGATGCGGGCAGCTGCTCCGCGCCTGACTTCGAATTCCACATAGGCCATGTTGAGCCGGTACTTGCCGAAACGGTCGGCGTCCGGCTCGTGACAACGTAGCCGGTTGCCCCACGGACACGTCACTTCGACGCCGTCGTTCTGTTCGTGAAAATTGAAGAGCGTGCCGCTCAGGTCGCGGCGGGCCTGCGTCAGCCGCTCCAGCAGGTCGTTGCGGTCTGGAATCACGAGCCCGGTGAGGGTGACAGGCGCCTGGGTGGCCTGTCCGGTCGGCAGGTGGAACTGGCTGTCGGCGACGTTGACCCACATGTTGTCGTTGCCGGTCATCATGTAGGGGTCGCGGGTCAGGCCCAGCGCGGTCACATAGAAAGATGTGGCGAGGCGCTGGTCGGCGACGCGGAAGTTCGCGTGCCCGAGGTTGACGATATTGCCCATGTCCTCGGCGGCGCGATTGAAACTGGCGGCCATGTTGTCCTCCCGGCGATCGCCTGACCTGACCGGATCATGGCGGCCGGACGAGTCTCGCGCAAGACGCCGGCCGGGCGCGGCCTCATGGTTCTTGCGCGCCTCCCGCAAAGGCGATAGCTACCGGCCGGACAGACATGGCCGCGGGGAGGAGACGCCACCTCCGCACCCGGCGGAGGAGAGCAGAATGACCTACGTCGTCACCGAGAATTGCATCAAGTGCAAGTATATGGACTGTGTGGAGGTTTGCCCGGTCGATTGCTTCTATGAAGGCGAGAACATGCTCGTCATTCAGCCGGATGAATGCATCGATTGCGGCGTCTGCGAACCCGAATGTCCGGCCGAGGCGATCAAGCCCGACACCGAGCCGGGTCTCGAAAAGTGGCTGACCCTGAACGCAGATATGGCGAAGAGCTGGCCCAACATCACCGTGAAGCGCGATCCCCCGGCGGATGCCAAGGACTGGGACGGCAAGGCCGGCAAGTTCGATGCGCACTTCTCGAAGGAGCCCGGCGAAGGCGATTGATCGCCACGCCCGACCGGTAATCCGGGTCGCTCGCTAAAAATCGACTCGAACCTGCGGGCGGCTGCTGCCCGGCTGTTAACGTTTGTGCACGCCACAGAGCGGAATCGTGCTGGAATCCTTTGATTCCAGCGCTTTTTTATGTTATACAATTTATTAACAGTCGATCACTCTGTTTGTCGCGGTCAAATCACGCCGGTGGTCGCCGGTGTGGCTTTTTGCGGCGCTGTGCAGCCCGGATTGGGTTAGCCCCTTCCGGACACTAGCTGTCGGCTCAGTGACCCTGGCTGTGGAAGAGGCGTCAGCTTTCCGGCGCACCGCCTGTCCCGTCTCCAAAGCGGGACGTCACAGGAGTATCCGAGTATGGGGTCTGCCAAGAACAAGACCAGCGCATCCAAGGCCAAGAGTCAGAATGCTCGTGGGGCCGTAGCGGCCAAATCCACCAGCAAGGCCGGTAAACCGGCGGAGGCCAAGGAAAAGACGAAAGCGCGCGCGCTGACCAAGTCCGCGGCCACGGTCGCCAAGAAGTCTGTGGCTGCCAAAGCCGACCCCAAGACCGAAAAAGCAAAGGCGTCTGAGAAAGCGAAGGCTGCGGTGCGCGCCAAGGAAGCGGCCGCCAAGAAGGCTGCTGATGCAGCGCGCGTCAAAGCAGAAACCGCAAAGCGGAAACGCCAGGAGGAAGCGAAGAAACAAAAGGCAGCCGCCCCGAAGGCAAAGCCGGTCGAGACGCCCGTGAAGGCAGTTTCGAAACCTGCTGATGCTTTAGTGGGGGCGCCCAAGGCCCAGAAGGCCCCGGATGCAGTCGCGAATCCCGCGGTTGCGCCCAAGGCCAGCAAGCCTGCGACCTCGCCGGCGCCTGCGTCCCCCGCGCAGACGCCCAAAGCAACAGTAACGAATGAACGGACTGACGTGACCAAGAAAAAGACTGAACAGCCCGCTGCCGCCGCGACTGTCGTGGTCAAGGCAGAACCTGCGCCCGCCGCCGTGAAGCCTGCCGCCAAGGCGGTGGAAGCGAAGGCTGCTGCGCCGAAGTCGTCCGTTCACCGGACCGGCTTCAAGGCCACCGAATTCATCGTTTACCCGGCGCACGGCGTCGGCCAGATCGTGGCGATCGAGGAGCAGGAAGTCGCCGGCTTCAAGCTCGAACTGTTCGTCATCAGCTTCGCCAAGGACAAGATGACCCTGAAGGTGCCGCTGCCGAAAGTGCTCGGCGGCGCGATCCGCAAGCTGTCGGAGCCGGAAGCGGTCAAAAAGTCGCTGGACACCCTGACGGGCCGCGCCCGCATCAAGCGCACGATGTGGTCGCGCCGTGCGCAGGAATATGAAGCAAAGATCAATTCGGGCGACCTTGGCTCCATCGCCGAAGTCGTGCGCGATCTGTATCGCTCCGACGCCCAGCCGGAACAGTCCTATTCCGAGCGTCAGCTGTATGAAGCCGCGCTCGACCGCATGGGTCGTGAGATTGCGGCGGTTCAGAAGCTCGGCGAGATCGAAGCGTTGAAGTTGATCGAATCGCACTTGCAACGCGGTCCCAAGCGCGGCTCGAAGACCGATGTGATCGTCGAGACGGTCATCGAGATCGAAGGCGAAGTCGAACAGGCCGCCTGATCGCATAGGCGAACATACGAAAAAGCCCGGCTTCGCGCCGGGCTTTTGCATTTCAGGATACCGAAATCAGGTCAGGCGCGACCGCCGACGAATTGTTCGGGGTGGCGCTTCACCAGCGCGAGCCGAAGCTTTTCCAGCGCGCGCGCCTCAAGCTGACGTACACGTTCCTTGGAAACGCCGAGCTTCGAGGCCAGCGATTCGAGCGTCGCGCCCTCTTCGCTGAGCTTGCGTTCGCGGACGATTTGCAATTCGCGCGTGTTCAGTTCGCGCAGCGCCGAGTTGAGCCAGTCGACGCGACGCGTTGAGTCGATATCGTTGCTGACGGTTTCGTCCGGCAAAGGTTTGTCGTCGACCAGAAAATCGACGCGCTCATCCGAGCCGCCTGTGTCGGTCTCTGCCAGCGGCGCATTCAGCGACACGTCCGGTCCCGACAGGCGCGCGCTCATCAGCTCGACGTCGCGTTGCGGAACCTTGAGGGCTGTGGCGATTTCGGCGAAGGCGGCGCTCGGCGAAACTTCGCCGTGACGCGCCAGCCGCGCCCGCAGACGCCGCAGATTGAAGAACAACGACTTCTGATTCGAGCTGGTGCCGCCGCGCACGATCGACCAATTGCGCAGCACGTAATCCTGAATCGACGCCCTGATCCACCAGGTCGCATAGGTCGAGAAACGCACGTCGCGATCGGGCTCGAACCGCGCCGCCGCTTCCAGCAGACCCACATGGCCTTCCTGAATCAGGTCAGGCAGCGGCAATCCGTAATTGCGGTAGCGCGCCGCGATCGCCATCACGAGTCGCATGTGCGACTGCGCCAGTTGATGCAGCGCCTGATCGTCCTTCTGGTACTTCCAGCGGACCGCCAGCGCCTTTTCGGCATCGCGTTCGAGGTAGGGCGCCGAATGGGCGGCGCGAACCAAACTGGATCGGACGTCTGTAAGCTGAGCCATCGAAAAACTCCTGCCACCCATAATTACGGAGAGGAGCCCGAACGGATCACAAAGTTCCGTTCGCTATTCGACAACGACCTTGTATGGGCGTCCGGCAACAAGCGCAGCCGATCGCTCGAGGCCGTTCAGCAGAGCAAAATATTCGGCCGTATGATCGGCCAGCGCCATGCGGCCCGCCATTGATTCGACGCTGTCGCCGCTGCTCGCGGTGACGATGGAAATCCGGAACGGCCGCGCCGTTTTGATCTCGGACGCCGGCAGACGCCGGAAGCTGTCCATCGATTCGATGAAGCGATGATCGACCGCCACCGTCAAAGACCGCGTGGCGAAGATCAGCCGATACACATCGGTGCCGAACCTTATCGCCGCGACGCGGAAACTCCACTCGCCGCTCTTCGCCGTGGCGACCGCGGCCGGCAGGCCATTGATGGTGCGAGTCTGCACCGAGTTCTGCTGCAGGCCATCGATCCAGCCGGTCGCCAGATAGGCTTCCAGCGTTGTGCTCGACGGAAGCGCGACGCTGTCGAGGCGCAGCGCCTCCGCGCCGCCGTCGGCGATCCCGAGCAGCGCCTTTGGAGAATTTTCCAGCGTAAAACGTTTCGGCGCCTCGAACGCGAACCCGAGCTTCGGATGCATGAAGCGCCGGCCGCGCACCATGCCCTCGGCTGGATCGTCGCCGAAGTCGAAGCCGTCGATGGCCTTCAGCCAGGCCTCGCGGGCGGTCTCGCCGACGCCCGGCGCGCCAATCTGGCGGGCGACCGAAATGGATTTGGCGATTCGTTCCGGGGTCGACGGGTGGGTCGACATGATGTCGGGCGTGTCGTCGCGCGACTTCCCGCCCAGTATCGCGGCCCGCATCGCGGTCGAGCGGCCGAGCGACGCCAGAAACCGCGATGCGCCATAGGGATCGAATCCAGCGCGGGCGATCGTGCGGACGCCGATCTGGTCGGCTTCGAGTTCCTGCGCGCGGGAGAAGCTGGCCAGCGACAGGCGACCGTCGGCGACGACTTCCTCGCTTCGGGCGCGGCTCTGGATCGCGTTCGCGACATTGGACTTGAGCGCCTCGGTCTTCTCCCGCTCCGCCCTTTGCGAAGCATGACGCGCCGTAACGTGGCCAATCTCGTGCGCCATGACGGCCGCGACTTCCGACGTGTCGTTGGCGAGCGCCAGCAGGCCGCGCGTCATGTAGAGGTTGCCGGAGGGCAGGGCGAAGGCGTTGACGCTCGGGGTGTTGAGAATCGTGACCTTGTAGGCCTTGCTGGGCGTTTCCTCGGCGGCCGCCAGCCGCGCCAAAACCTGATTGAGATAGGATTCGGCCGGTTCGTGCCGGTATTCGCCGCCGAACTGCGCCACCAGCCGCTTGTGCTCGGCGGTTGCGGGCGTGTCGAAGCCGGAACTCTGCGGAATCGGCGGCAGGGCGGGCGCGGGATTTTCTCCGGCGCCTCCGTCCGGATCAATGGATGCGCAACCGGCGAGCGCCAGCGCGAACAGCGCCGCCGGCGCGGCCCGCAGGATCCGCCGGAGCGATATCTGAGTGAGGTCAGCCATGCGTCGTTGCATGGTCATACCGCAATCCAGTCCAATCTATGGCGACGCTTGCCGCCTTCCGCGAAATTCCGGCGAAGTCTGCCGGTCCGCGATCACCTCGATCGCTTCGGGCATGTCGATCTCGATCCGGGGGCCGAATCGGGTTTCCAGCAATCCTCGCACCCTGACGATTTTGCCCGACAATGATTTCAAAACCATCCCCGCGCGTTCGAAACTCTTGGCAGATTGACGCGGGATCGTCACCGCCAGATCGACGCTTCGGGACGGGCCGAAGTTCAGATAGGCGCGGCCGCGCGTTTCGTTGACCGACCGAATGCGCCCCTGAATCAGCAGCCATTCGCCGGTCCGGTCGCGAAACGTTGACGGATCTGCGGTGTTCCGCACGGCCCATGCGGGATCGACCCAGAGACCCTGGCGCGTCTGACGGGCGGCGGCCTCGGCGCGGAACAGGTCGCCCAGACAGCCGCGCAATTCAGGCTGCGGCTTTACGCGCGCCAGTCCGGCGTCGACCAGCGCATATCCGACGGAGATCTCGCCGCCCGCGCCGTCGGACGCATGGATCTGCGCCACGATGCGGCCCCAGCGGTCCGGCTGGCCTATCAACGGCGAGAGCGCCGCGTCGCGACCTTCGAGCCACGAGGCGACAGTGCCGCGTCGATCCGCCTGCTGGTCGCCAAGCGTCCCGGTCTCCACGCCGGCGATCAGGATGCGACGGCCATCGGTCAGGAGGATTTCAAACCGCTGGTCGATGGAGTCGATGCGGACCGTTTCGCGACTCCGCCCGCAGGTGGCGTCCTGCGCCGATGCGGGGACGCCGAATATCATGGCCCCGCAGGCCAGCAGGCTCGCGAGTCCTCGCCCAAATGGATTGTCCGTTCGCACCGCTCCGCCGCCTGTTTCCATTTGGGGCCGGTATGCTAAACACGAGCGCTCAGCCGGTCCCGTAGCTCAGCAGGATAGAGCAGCGGTTTCCTAAACCGAAGGTCACAGGTTCGACTCCTGTCGGGACCGCCATATATTTTAGGCTTTCAAGCGAATTTGCTGTTGGGTTTTGAATCGTAATGCCCATAAGGGTAACATCAGGGTAACGGATCTATAATCGATTACCCTGCGACAATCCGCCGCGCGGGACGCCCTTGGTCCTTCGCCGCAACAATTTCGTGAAACCTGACGGACCGGACGTCGGCATCGGGCATGCCAGCTGGATCGTCGGCCCGTTCAATCACCTCGCTGGTGAGCCCCGCCGTTGTTCCTGCTGAACTGATACCCATCATCCGGCCGAATGCATGGTCGGTCTGCCAAGCTCAAGGAGGCCAAGCGGGCTTCTGGGCGCATTCGAGCAGAGGCAGGAGGAGGCAACGCAGCCCGCCGCCGCCAATCGGGATGGATCGGCACTCGCGGATGTGGGAGGGCCCGCTGCCCGGCTCAGCCTCTGTCCACCTCATGGACCTGCGCGTCTCCACCTGCCGCTGGCCGGTCGACGATCCGCGTCACAAGGACGTGGTCAGGTTCTGTGGAGCCGAGGCCAGCTACTGCACCGCTCCCACGAACCTGTTTATGACTGGTGCTTGTCGGTAGCGAAGAGCAAGAACGCAGTCAGCACACCGCTTAAGCTGAAACTCAGCGGCCTCTGTACCAGTTCGAGAAGATACTCATTGAGGCTATGTGCCCCTTCGGAAACGTCGAATATTCGCCACAGCGCTTTCATAACTGCCCCCCAAAACGCGTACTTTGGGTTACCAAAAGCGGCCGGATTCTGGCGAAAAGGCTTAATTTATCGTTAACAGTCAAGTGAGCTAACCATTCACGAGGCAGCCGGTATGAACTACAAAGAAAACCACTATGTGCCCGTTTGGTATCAGGAGCGATTTCTGCCGACCGAAGGCGAGCGAAAATTTCGCTATCTCGACCTTTCACCGGAGCGGATTCGAGACCCTAATGGAATTCCACGGACCAAAACGGCCCTGCACCGCTGGGGATGGCCGCCACAAGGTCGCCCTGCTTCGACTTCAGGTTCATTTCGACAACGGCGACGCGGTTCACTTCGAAGTCGTCGTAGAAGCCAGATGCGTCGAGCTTCGAACGGAGATTGTAAACGAGGTTCGGATCCGTCACGGCCTCCAGTTCGGCCGTCTCGTGGTAAGTCTTGAATGCCTTCAGGATGTCGTCCGCGCCATTCATGAAGTCGAGAACGTAGGTCGTGTCCTTGCCCGGATGCGCCCTGTTGAGCCGCGACAACGTCTGCACGGCCTGAATGCCCGCGAGCCGACGATCTACATACATGCCGCATAGCAGCGGCTGGCGCTGGCTACTTCTACGAACGACACCGGGCGCTGAGCGACTGCTACGCGGCCATCCAACTCTTGGCGATGCGGCTGCCGAGGTCCGGCACGCTGGCGATGGCCAGCCTGTTGGAAAAGGCCCGGGTTCCGACATGGCGCATCTGGGCCAGCCATGCGCCTTACGATCTGAAAGACGCCCTGAAGGCACGTGGTTATCGATGGAACGCCGACGGACACGGTCCGCGTCGAGCGTGGTTCATTGACGTGCTCGACAACGAGAAGGCGGCGGAACTGCGCTTCCTCGAAACCGAAATCTATCGCGGCGAGGTGGATATTCCGGCCAAACGGATTGATGCATTCGATCGGTTTTCGGATCGCGCTTAGTGGCTACCACGCTGCTGGCCCCAACATCTTCTGGCGGTCCGCGATCGCCAAGTTGAGCACGGCAATGCTTCCGGGTGACTCACCGAAGCTCGCTGGCGGGCAATAATGGCGCGGTAGGTGTCGTGGTTGTGGGAGTATCTTTGCCGCCGCTCAGGCCTGTAACCCGCTCTGGGCCGTTCTCGGTCGGGTCTGGGTGTACAGGTTGGCGCGGGCGCGCTCCCCGGTGATTTCACCTGTCCTGTACGTAACCGACGTACCGAACCTATCCCTCCCCCCACTGGGAGGAGCGGTACGTCCAAGCCTGAGACTTTGTCGGTAATCTTTTCAGTTGGTTATGGTGGTACCAAAAAGGATGGTGGCGTGCATTTCACTTTTCAAATTGCCAAAAGCCTCGTCAAAGGCCCGATGCCGATTATCGGCTCCAGCTTCGCCCAGAGCATTTGATCCCGGGCGGTCATCTTCGCAACACTGGCCTCGACTGGCTGTGGATTGCTGGCAGCTCTTGCCTCCAAGGACCGCTTGGTGGTCGGCAGCCCGGCGCTCGTCAGCATTTGCGCAAGATGCCGTCTGGATAGCCCTCGCCTGAGCTGAGGACCCTGAACTGGCAACCAGCACGATCCCAGCGCGCACATCGTGATGACGGCCTGTTCGAAGTCCGTCCGCGCCTGCTTATCCTTGTGCTGGCCACGATGATTGTGGCCCATCCACTGATCGAAACGGGCGTAATCATCAAGGGTGCGAGGGATATTGCCGGACTTGACCCATTTGTCGAACTTGTTCCGGTGTGTCAGGAATTCCTCAGCAGTGCCCCACGGACGGGTTCTGAACTGCAACAATTCATCTTCATCGCGGAGGTCGACGGGCTCCCGCTTCATGTCGTACTCGAAGTTCATCGTGCTCTCGACAGCCAAGGTGACGAGGTCATGCGCCCCGCGCCACTGGGTGGCGATGTCGATGAACTGCTTGCGCAAAATCTTGGTGTCGTGGGAGCGGGACCTGAATCGCGACAGCCACGTCAGGCTCTCGGTATATCCGGGCTCAGGGCAACCAACCACGCCGCACTCGCCCTCGCATTTCCCGCACACGACCGGCTCGGGCAGGCGGTGACCGGCGCGCGCAAGGATGGCCGAGTTGAATGGCCCGCCGCGCTCGATTGTGAATGCGCCGCGCGTCTTGCAAACCAGAACCTTGCGGGCAGTCTTCTTGCATTCAAGGATTTCGGCCGATCCATTCGGGTCGACCATGGCGCGGAGCTCAGAAAAGTACCTGCATACGGGCCCGCGCGTCGCCATGCGGGCGTCTTCCTCTGAGGCCGTCGAGAGCCAGCCGTCCGTCGT
Source organism: Beijerinckiaceae bacterium (assembly GCA_947472615.1). GTDB lineage: Bacteria > Pseudomonadota > Alphaproteobacteria > Rhizobiales > Beijerinckiaceae > Terripilifer. The sequence continues at coordinate 9,082 of CANJEY010000012.1, read as the reverse complement.
CACGGAATGAACCTCAACGTGTGCGGGCAAATTGGCGAGGATTTCGCTCACAACGGCGCGCAACAAACCCGTGATCATCGGCGCGAGAGCTGGCTGGGTCACCGAACTCTCTGGTAGCTCATTATATTCTCCTTTGCGCGTGTCGAATATCCGCTTTGAGGTCGCGCTCCCATCGGTCTTGTGCTTGGACAGACCCTGAGCAAATTTCCCAAACAAAGAATTTCCGGCTTCCTTGGCGAGCAGTTCAAGCGGACTGCCCTTTTTATGTTCTTTCCGCTGCCGATTGATGTGACTGGTGAACTCGACACAAGGCCGCAGACCATCGTGGTCGACCCACGGGATGACCAAGCCCTGAATGACGTCGATCATTGCACCTTGATTGATAGCGACAACGAGTTCCGGCCCTGTCGCGTAACTCTCGCCCCGCAACGGGTAAATCAGCCCCTCGGTTCCAACATCGATCGGCAAAGACGGAAAGCGCGTGCCTTCAGGGAACTCGAACTTCACATGCGCCAACGATATGACGTCAAGCAGCGCCACCTCTTCGATGCTTTTTGTGTGCTGAACCTCGTCCCATGCCCCCTCGCGAAAGGCCGCCATGCCCGATGTGTAGGCACCACTGATATCCAGATCAAAATAGTTGCCTGCGAAAATACCGTGAGAAAAGCATTCGTTACGGCCGCCATGAAAGCAGTTCGCCATGAAGGAGAGGTTGTTGGCGATTGTGGGATGACGGACGCGCTTGCGAGGTCTGTTCGGATCAGGAACCTTGCCCAGAAAGCCATCCATCTTCGATCACCGACCGTTCGACGAAAGTTTTTTGAATGTGTTCGTGGCGATGCCGCCGACAGTCGCGGGGAGCTTATCTATTCCCCACACGGACAAATTCAGTGTCGAACCCAATCACAAGATCGGCGCGCTCAAGCCTCATTTTCGGGCGAGCCATGCCGCCGTGAGCGCCGCAGCGTCATACTGAACGGGACTATCCTCGCCGTCCCGCGTCTTGCAGATCGCCCATCGAACAGCCTTCGCGACGGCCCCGCGCCTTGCGTGGATTTCACCGGCATTCAGCGTTTCGGAATAGGCGGGTCCAATGGCAGCGCGGATTTCAGCCGACGTGTAGCCTTTCATCACAAGGGCTGTAACAGCCCCGACCATCGTGTAATGCCGAGTGCCTGCTGAGGCGTCACGCACGCAATCGGCTGCGACCTTCAGCGGGTCTTCCTCAGTCATGTTCAGAAGCGACAAAATTTTGCCAGTCAGGCTGGTGCCGCTGGTTCCGCCGAGATGAGAGCGGCCTTTGCCCGGGGGCCGCTTTGTTACCTCGCACAGCGGCTCCATCGCCCGCTTGAACCCGACCAGCATCGGTTGCGTCACGAGAGGCAGATCGCGGGGGGAGACATCTTCGGGCCGCGCGTCGATCCATCGATAGGGCTGTCGAGTGTCTGGGTGGACGCTATAGAGAACCACCTGTCCGCTATGCCGATAAAGTTCATAGCCGCCGAATGCTCTTCCACCGGGATCGAGGCTTGCGGCGGCTTGATAGAACAGCATGGTCTTTGGGGCCTGTCCCACCCGCACCAGTGGCGTCGCGCCAAGCGTCTCGTCGGCGATGTCCAGCGCACGCGCGCACTTGGCGGCATCAAGGAAATCGAGATCGACTGCGATGACGCCATCCGGACCCGATACCAGCCCGATACCCGCGTCCGGGTATTGCCTCGCCCAAAGTTTGATTTCCGATTCAGTAGGTGGCGACTGGGAGTACTTCTCCCAGCCGGTCGTGATTGGACGCTTGCCCGGATTGTGCAATGGTATGACGCTTTGCCAGCCCATTCTGCGCAATTTGGGGGCAAGACGGGCGAACATCGCTAAGCCGCCCGCTCAAAGGCGACGACACGGTTGGTCTTATTGACGCCCGATCCACTGCGCGTGACTTTGACGCGCAGCTTCTTGCAAACCAGAGCTTCGGCGATCTCGTTTGGATCCGTCATGCCGTCTTTAACGTCGGCGGCCTGAGTAAGCTTTAAGAGATTGCGCCGACCTTCGCGCACTTGAGTGTGGGCTTTAGTCTCTGGGAGTGCAGCAAGAGTGAGCCACACGGGCTCAGGCGATACGATCTCGCCTTCATCCGCAACGACTTCGAAGGTTACGATCATCCGCAACGCTTCTTCGCCGTCGAGCACCTTCACTTCAGCGATAGTGGCGTTGTAGGGTCCCGGCGGCAGGATTGTGCCGATGGGTTGACTTAAATCCACAGGGCCCCACTTCGGAGGCGGTGGTGTGCTGTTCTTTGACACGCTCATGTGCATTTTCCCGCCCCCCTTGAGATGTTAAGCCATCGGCGCGTAGGGGGAGACCACGCTTTGGCTTTTGGATCGCGCTCAGTCCGTCAGATGTCGCTGATTCACAGCCTTCTTTTGGACAGCACAGTTCGTTCACGCACCGCCGTTGTTGCGTGTTACTCCGAAGAGTTGTCTTTGCTTGAGCTGTTAGTTGCCGACCTGCCTCTCGGGCTCCGCGCAGCGCTTTCGTCGATGTCTTGCGCAGGATGCGGAACTGCACGGGCAGCACCTGAAGGCTGGCGATTTCGTGTCGCTCTGCTACGGCTCCGGCAATCGCGACGAGCGACGCTTCCCGAGTCCGGACCTCTACGACATCGACCGGCGGCCGAAGGGACATCTTGGCTTCGGAGGCGGGGTCCACGCCTGCCTTGGCGCAGCGATCGGCCGCATGGCCGTGAAGGTTGCGTTCGAGGAATTCCACAAGCGCATTCCCGACTACATGCGCGTCGAGGACAAGCTGAACTGGATGCCGTCGACGACCTTCCGCAGTCCGATGCGGCTGGAATTCGGGCGCGCCTGACAGCGACCGCGCCGTCTTGCGCGTCTGCGTGCGCTGATGTCTATGTGATGGCTCCGGCGGCGGGGCCGTCGCACAGACACAGCGCGTGGGTTCAATGCAAGGTCCAGTCGTCATCATCGGCGCCGGTCAGGCGGGCGTGCAGATCGCGGATTCGCTGCGGCAAGAGGGTTACGAAGGGCAGATATTCCTCGTCGGCGAGGAGACCTATGGGCCGTACCAGCGCCCTCCCCTGTCGAAAGATTATCTGGCCGGCGTGGTCACGCAGCAGCAGCTGATGCTGCGCACGCCCGACATGCTGGCGCGCAAGAACATCGAACTCATCACCGGCGTCGCGGTCGTGTCGATCGACCCCGCGGGGCGGCGGGTGCATCTCGCGGACGGCCGCGTGCTCGCCTACGAAGGGCTGGCGTTCGCGACGGGATGCCGGGCGCGGCCGTTGCCGACCAGCGCGACGGTCGCCGAAGGGGTGATGACGCTGCGCGGCATCGACGATACGCGCCGCATTTCGGAGTCGCTGGAAAAGGCCACGAATGTCGTAGTGATCGGTGGCGGGTTCATCGGCCTCGAAGTCGCCGGGACGGCGCGCGGCTTTGGCAAGAAAGTCACCGTGCTGGAAGGCGCAGACCGCCTGATGGCGCGTGCGGTGTCGCCGGTCGTGTCGGAGTATTTCCTGAAGGCGCATCGTGAGCGCGGCGTCGACATCGTGCTCGGTACGAAGGTGACAGGCCTGAAGGGCGAGCGCGGCCATGTGACGGGCGTGGAAACGCTCGGCGGCAAGACCTATCCGGCCGATGTGGTGATCGTCGGCATCGGCATCATTCCGAATACGGAACTGGCGCAATCCATCGGCGCGCACTGCGAAGGCGGCATCGTGGTGGACGATTGCGCGCGCACCTCGCTGCCCGGCGTGATGGCGGCGGGCGATTGCACCGTGCGCCGCACCGCCTCCGGCATGCTGCGGCTCGAGTCCGTGCAGAATGCTGTCGAGCAAGGCAAGTCGGCGGCGGCCGCCCTGATGGGCAAGGAGCGCCCGTTCGTGGCCTGTCCGTGGTTCTGGTCCGACCAGTTCGATCTGAAACTGCAGATGGCGGGCCTGTCGGCGGGTTACGATCAGGTGGTGATGCGCGGATCGACGGAGCAAAACGCCTTCACGGCGTTCTATTTCCGTGACGGTAAACTGCTCGGCTCGGACTCGCTGAACCATCCCCGCGAGCACATGGCGACGCGGCGGATGCTCGACAAGAAGGTCGGTCCGACACCCGAACAGGCGGCCGATCCGGCGTTCAACTTCCAGACGCTGTTGAAATAGCCCTTCGGCGGGGATTGGCTTCGGCCCTTCGCAACCTTGATCTGCATCAACTTTAGACGAAGGGCGCGTGCGACGGCTTCGCACGCCTGAAGTCCTGTCAAAGTTGACATCAAGCTATTGTTTTATTGGATGAATTGGCGAAGGCTTTGATCGTCAGGCGGCGCGGGCGTCGCCACATGCGCCATTTCGCCACCCCCGATTGACCCTGTTGGCCCCTGCCGGATAGTTTTGCGTACCGTCATACGGAACATTGTTCCTCATAAAGGAACAAATGAAGTCGGCGATGACGGCGGCTGGCCCTGCCAGCACAGCAGCCATCACGTCGGGAAGCGCATCAGGAGACTTTGCATGCTGACCAAAGAACAGAACGACTATGTCTGCCGGACCGGTCCCGGCACCCCCATGGGCAACCTCTTCCGCCGTTACTGGCTCCCGGTGCTGCTGTCGGAAGAGCTTCCGGGTCCGGACTGCCCGCCGGTCCGCGCCAAGATCCTGTCCGAGCGCCTGATCGCGTTCCGCGACACCGAAGGCAAGCTGGGTTTCATCGACGAGTTTTGCCCGCATCGCGGCCCGTCGCTGTGGTTCGGCCGTAACGAGGAATGCGGCCTGCGCTGCCCCTATCACGGCTGGAAGTTCGACGTGAACGGCCAGTGCGTCGACGTGCCGTCAGAGCCCGCCGAAAGCGGTTACGCCAAGAAGATCAAGCTGAAGTCCTATCCGACCGTCGAACGCGGCGGCGTCATCTGGATCTACATGGGCCCGCCGGAGAACCGTCCGCCGGAACCCGAATATGAATTCGCGGTCGTGCCGCGCAACCAGAGCTTCGTCTCCAAGCGTTTCCAGGATTGCAACTGGCTGCAGTCGATGGAAGGCGGCATCGACTCGAGCCATGTGTCGTGGCTGCATCGTGGCAACGTGTCGTCCGATCCGCTGTTCCGCGGCGCTGGCGGCAACAAGTACAACTTCGGCGATCTGGCGCCGGTGTTCGAAGTCGTCGAGGCGCCCGGCGGGCTCTTCATCGGCGCGCGCCGTAACGCAGAGGACGACCAGTACTACTGGCGCATCACGCCTTGGGTCATGCCCTGCTTCACGGCTGTTCCGCCGCGCGGCGATCACCCGATGCACGGCCACTTCTGGATCCCGATCGACGACGAGACCTGCTGGGCCTGGAGCTACGACTACCATCCGGTGCGTCCGCTCACCCCGATTGAGCAATCCGCCCTCAAGGCTGGCCGTGGCGTGCACTGCGAATACGTGCCCGGCACCTACATCCCGAAGGCGAACAAGACCAACGACTACCTGATGGACCGTCAGGCCCAGCGCGACGGCTCTGAGTATTCGGGCATCAAGGGGATCGCGATCCAGGACGGTTCGCTTCAGGAGAGCATGGGGCCGATCATCGACCGCACGAAGGAGAACCTCGTCGGTTGCGACAACGGCATCATCATGGCCCGCCATCGGTTGATGCGCGCCGCCAAGGAACTGGCCGAGAAGGGCACCACGCCTCCGGGCGTCGATGTCGAGCATCAGAAGATCCGCTCCTGCGCGACGCTTCTGCCCCGCTCGCAGCCCTACAAGGAAGGCGCGGCGGAAGGTCTGAAGGCCAAGCTCGGCGTGCCGCAGACCACGGTCTGATCGACCGGACTGAACAACACGAGGCCCGCCGCAGCGATGCGGCGGGCCTTCTTGCGCGCGGGCGGCCGAACAAGAGTCCGTCAGACTTTTTGAAGCGTCCGGATCGTTTCGAGCGCCTGCTTCGCCAGCGGATCGAGACCGGAGTCGCCCGCATCTATCAGAGCGAAAATGTCTTCGCGCATGCGGGGCGTCCAGTAGAGCCGGATATGCTCCGCGGTCGCGGCGAGAGCCTCGGTTTCGGACAGTGACTTGAGGTTTCTGGCGATCTGGTTCGCCATGTAGACGAGTTTGCTCTCGCTCATGCGGATGTTCTCCGGGAATGTCGTTGCGGCATCATGCTTTGGTTCCAGCATCTAATCGAATGCGTTGCTCGCCGCTGAAGACCATCGCGCCGTCACGTCGGGCGATGGCGATCAGCGTCATGCCGTGCAGGCGGGCGCGGTCAATCGCCAGCGACGTCGGCGCCGAGATCGCCACGATGGCGCGCGCGCCGAACACGGCTGCCTTCTCCACCATCTCGAACGAGCAGCGGCTGGTGATCAGCACGAAGCCATCGGCTGGCGAATGGCCGCCGCGTGCGAGCGCGCCGATCAGCTTGTCGAGCGCGTTGTGGCGGCCGACGTCTTCGCGCACCAGAATCGCCGCGCCCGCGAGATTGCACCAGGCGGCGGCGTGAACCGCGTGCGTGAGGTCGTTCAACGGTTGACGCGATTCGAGCGACGTCAAAGCAGCCCCGACCGCCGCCATGTCGAGCGTGATTTCCGGCCCCGAGGGCGAACGCGCCAATGGCAGTGATTTCAGATCGTCGATGCCGCACACCCCACAGCCTGTGCGGCCGGCGATGTTGCGTGCGCGCGCCAGATGCCGCTGCATTCGCTCGGATGACAGCGTCACAACGGCGCGTAGTCCATCCGAAACCGCTTCGATCTCGACAGAACGAATGTCGCTCATCGCGTCGATGATTCCCTCGGTGATGCTGAAGCCGACCGCGAAATCCTCTAGATCCGCTGGCGTCGCCATCATCACCGCAAACGGGACCGGCGCGTAGACGATGTTCACGGGCGTCTCGACCGGCGTCGCCCGTTCGATCAGCCGCGCATCGTCGCCGCCATAGCCGCGCGCCTGCCCGATGACGGCCAACGACGTCGGCGGCAGATCGATCCTATTCGGCGGCATCTGCGACGCTGGCGATCCGCCGCAAAGAGATGCCAGTTTCGGCGTCATGCACCTGCCATTCGGACGGACCGTTGGTGCGCCGCACCTGAACGGCGGTCACCTTGTATTCGGGGCAATTGGTGGCCCAGTCCGAGAAGTCCGTGGTGATGACGTTGGCTCCGCTGAGTGGATGATGGAACGTCGTGTAGACGACGCCCGGCTGTACGCGCTCGGTGATGCGCGCATGCAGGGCGATTTCGCCCGAGCGGCTGTTCAGCGCCACCAGATCGCCCTCGCGGACTCCGCGATTTTCGGCGTCGAACGGATGGATTTCGAGGACGTCCTCGTCGTGCCACACATTGTTCTGCGTCCGTCGCGTCTGCGCTCCGACATTGTATTGCGACAGGATGCGGCCGGTCGTCAGCAGCAGCGGGAAGCGCGGACCCGTGCGCTCGTCGGTCGGCACGAATTCGGTGATCATGAACTTGCCCTTGCCGCGCACGAAGCGGTCGGCGTGCATGATCGGCGTACCCTCGGGAGCGGCGGCGTTGCAGGGCCATTGGATCGAACCGAGTTCGTCGATCCGCTTATAGGAAACGCCTGCAAACGTCGGCGTCAGGTGCGCGATCTCGTCCATCACCTGCGAGGGATGCTGGTAGTTCATCTCGTAGCCGAGCGCCTTGGCGAAACCGAGCGTCACTTCCCAGTCGGCGAGGCCGTTCAGCGGCTCCATCACTTTGCGCACGCGGCTGATGCGGCGCTCGGCGTTGGTGAACGTGCCGTCCTTTTCGAGGAACGAAGATCCCGGGAAGAACACATGCCCATATTTGGCGGTCTCGTTCAGGAAGAGATCGTGAATGATCACGCATTCCATCGCCGCAAGTCCGGCCGTCACGTGCTTCGTATTGGGGTCGGACTGGGCGATGTCCTCGCCCTGAACGTAGAGGCCCTTGAAGCGCCCGCTCACTGCTTCGTCGAGCATGTTGGGAATGCGCAGGCCGGGTTCGTTCGACAGGCTGACGCCCCACAGCGTCTCGAACATGTCGCGCGTCGCGTCGTCCGACACGTGGCGGTAACCCGAGAATTCGTGCGGGAACGACCCCATGTCGCACGAGCCCTGCACGTTGTTCTGACCTCGCAGCGGATTCACTCCGACGCCGTCGCGGCCAATGTTGCCAGTTGCCATGGCGAGGTTCGCCATGCCCATCACCATAGTCGAGCCCTGCGAGTGTTCGGTGACGCCGAGGCCGTAGTAGATCGCCCCGTTGCCGCCCGTCGCGTAGAGGCGCGCGGCGGCGCGGACTTCGGCGGCAGGCACGTTCGTCAACTTCTCGGTCGCTTCCGGTGAATTGTGTTCCTGCGCGATGAAGCGAGCCCATGTCTCGAAAGCTTCGAGATCGCAGCGCTCGCGAACGTAATCCTCTTTCACGAGACCTTCGGTGATCACCACATGCGACAGCGCATTGATCAGCGCGACATTGGTGCCGGGCGTGAGTTGCAGATGATGCTGGGCCTCTACATGCGGCGTCTTGACGAGATCGATGCGGCGCGGATCGGCGACGATCAGCTTCGCGCCCTCGCGCAGGCGGCGCTTCAGACGCGACGCGAACACCGGATGCCCGTCGGTCGGGTTTGCGCCAATCACCATCACCACATCGGCTTTCGCGGCCGACTTGAAATCCTGCGTGCCGGCGGAGGTGCCGAACGTCTGCTTCAACCCGTAGCCGGTTGGCGAATGGCAGACGCGCGCGCAGGTGTCGACGTTGTTGTTGCCGAAGCCTGCGCGGATCAGCTTCTGCAGGATGAAGACTTCCTCGTTCGTGCAGCGCGACGACGTGATGCCGCCGACTGCATCGCGGCCGTACTTGGCCTGAATGCGTTTGAATTCTGACGCTGCATACGAGAACGCTTCGTCCCACGAGACCTCGCGCCACGGATCGGTGATCTTCTGGCGGATCATCGGCTTGGTGATGCGATCCTTGTGGGTCGCATAGCCCCAGGCGAAGCGGCCCTTGACGCACGAGTGGCCTTCATTGGCCCCGCCGTCCTTGTAGGGCACCATGCGGACGAGCTCGTCGCCGCGCAACTCAGCCTTGAAGGAGCAGCCGACGCCGCAGTAGG
>CANJEY010000011.1 GCA_947472615.1 Beijerinckiaceae bacterium | reverse complement strand
GTCATGCCGATCGTCAGGGCGGCGAGGGAAGCGGTCAGGGTCTTCTTGAAATTCGTGTTCATGGCTCTCTCCTGTTGGTCTGCCGTGGGCTTGTCCCGTTCGGCGATGTTTGGAGATTAGTCACCATGTTGGTCCGGCGATGTGCGCGGGCGCACAGGGCAGAGAAGTCTCCAACCTATGGCGTCGTCAGCGGGCGATTGACCGACCAACGACTGTCACCCCGGGTGCGCGACGCAGGTGCGAACCCGGGATCCAGAGGTCGCCGCAATGATCGCAAGTCTGGTTTCCGGCTCGGTCTGCGCCCGCCCTGGAATGACAACAAACAATGCGCTGCCGTTCTGCGATCTTGCAAAAAGTCTAGGAAATCGCCGCCACCGCGCGCTTCGCCAGCACGCCAACAACATGCGCGCGATAATCGGCGCTGGCGTGCATGTCGGAGAGCAGGTCAGCCGCGTCAATTGAAACGCCCGCCAGCGACTCCACCGCGAATTTAGCCGACAGTGCCGCTTCCATCTCCATCGCGCGGAAAACGCTCGGCCCCGCGCCCGTGATGGCGACGCGGATGTTCGATCCGAAGCGCGCCACCATGACGCCCACGACCGCGTAGCCGGACGCCGGATGCCGCAGCTTCTGATAATTCGCCGCATCGGGCGCGCGGAAGCGCACGCCGGTGACGATCTCGCCCGGCTCCAGCGCCGTGTCGAACAGGCCGGTGAAGAAATCGTCGGCGGCGATCTGGCGCTGATTGGTTTCAACGACCGCGTCGAGGCCGACGACGCCCGCCGGATAATCCGCCGCTGGATCGGCATTGGAGATCGAGCCGCCGATCGTGCCGCGGTGGCGCACGGCCGGATCTCCGATCTGCCCCGCGAGCGACGCCAGCGCCGGGATCGCCTCGCGCACCAGCGCCGACGACGCCACGTCCGCGTGCCGCGTCATCGCCCCGATGACGAGATCGGCGCCATCGCGCCGGATGCCCTTCAGTTCGGGAATGCGGCCGAGATCGACGATGTCGCTCGGCGACGCGAGGCGCTGCTTCATGGTGGGGATCAGCGTCATGCCGCCCGCCATCAGCTTGGCGTCTTCGATTTCGCCGACGATCTTCGCGGCGTCCGCGACGCTCGCCGGCCGGTGATAGGTGAAGTCCAGCATGGTCAGCTCCGCGCCTGTGCGGCGGCGTCGACGATCGCCTCCACGATGCCCTGATAGCCGGTGCAACGGCAGATGTTGCCTTCGAGTTCGTGCCGCACGGTCTCATCGTCCGCTCCCGGAATGCGGCGCACGATGTCGGCGCCCATCATCACCATGCCGGGCGTGCAGAAGCCGCACTGCAGGCCGTGATGTTCGCGAAACGCCGCCTGCACCGGATGCAGCGCACCGTCTGTGCCTGCGAGACCCTCGATAGTGGTCACCTTGGAGCCGTCGGCCTGCACGGCGAACAGCGTGCAGCTCTTCACCGCCTCGCCATCGAGATGCACGATGCAGCAGCCGCATTGGGTGGTGTCGCAGCCCACATGCGTGCCGGTGAGGCGCAGTTCGTCGCGCAGGAATTCGGCGAGCAGCATGCGCGGCTCGACATCGCGCGAAATGGCTTGTCCGTTGACGGTCAGGGTGACGTTCACGTGATCCTCGCTCGAATGAATTAAGCCGCGCGCTTCGACTTCGCGTCCGCGATGGCGCGCCAGACGCGCTCCGGCGTCAACGGCATGTCGATGTGCTTGACCCCATAGGGCGACAGCGCGTCGACGACGGCCGATACAAAGGCCGGCGGCGCGCCGCACGCGCCTGCTTCGCCCGCGCCCTTCACGCCGAGGTCGTTGGTCTTGCACGGCTGCGATTCGTTGAAATGCGCCACCATGTGTGGGAAGTGGTGCGCGCGCGGCATGCCGTAATCCATGAACGAACCGGCGAGCAATTGTCCCGACGTTTCATCATACACGGCGTCCTCGGTGAGCGCCTGCCCGATGCCCTGCGCCACGCCGCCATAGACCTGACCGTGCACCAGCAGCGGATTGAGCACGACGCCGCAATCGTCGACCGCCGTATATTTGACGATCTGCACGATGCCGAGATCGGGATCGACCTCGACTTCGCAGATGTGGCAGCCGTTGGGGAAGTTCATCGCATCGGGTTCTCGCTCGAATAGATAGTTCTCGTCGAGCCCGGCCTTCATGCCTTCGGGCAGTTTCGATGGGTCGGCGGCGGCGCGCGCCACTTCCTGAATCGAGACGCTCGACACATTCACCTTGAACAGGCCCTCCTCGAACCGCACCTGCGATTCCTCGGCCTGCAGCAGATGCGCCGCGATGCGTTTGCCCTTGATGATGATCTGGTTGCACGAGCGCCGGATCGCGACGCCACCCATCATGGACGAGCGCGAGCCGAACGTGCCAATGCCGCCCACGGGCGTCGTGTCGGAATCGCCCTGCACGAGCTTCACCTGATCGAACGGGATGCCGAGAAAATCCTCGACCATCTGGGCATAGACTGTTTCGTGGCCCTGACCGTGCGAGAATGTGCCGGCATAAACTGTGGCCGAACCATCGGCTTCGAGCTTCACCCGCATCTCTTCGGTGGGGCGTCCGCCGGCCTGTTCGACGAAGCTGGCGATGCCGATGCCGCGCAGCTTGCCGCGCTTTTCACTCTCGGCGCGCCGCGCCGCGAAGCCGTCCCAGTCGGCCTCCTTCACGGTCATGTCCATGGTGCCGATGAAGTCGCCGGAATCGTAGACGAAATCCATCTGCGTCCGGTACGGCAGTTTCGAGGTCGGGATCAGGTTGCGCCTACGCACCTCGATCCGCGACAGGCCCGTCGCATCGGCGGCGGCGTCCATCAGGCGCTCCATGATGAAGTTCGCCTCTGGCCGGCCCGCGCCGCGATAGGTGTCGGTCGGCACGGTGTTCGTGTAAACCGGCTTCACTGAGAAATAGAATTTCTCGATGTCATAGCCGCACGGAATGATGCGGCCGCCGCCGTCGATGGGCAGGCGGGGTCCATTGTCGCCGCAATAGCCGCCGACGTTGACAATCGTTTCGAGACGCAGCGCCAGCACGCGCCCATCCCGGTCGAGGCCCATCACGGCGTGGTTGACCTGATCGCGGCCGTGATAGTCGGACACGAAGGTCTCGGAACGGTCGCCCCGCCATTTCACCGGACGGCCGATCTTCTTCGCCGCCCAGGCGACTGCGATGGATTCCGGATAGCGCTTGCTGCGGATGCCGAAACCGCCGCCCACATCCTGCGCCACGATGCGCAGCTTGTTCTTCGGGATGTTCAGCAGCGCCGCAAACGCGGTCTGCATCGTCATGATGCCCTGCGTGGGCGTGTAGAGCGTGATGACGTCGCTCGCGGCGTCATAATCGGCGACCGCGCAACGCGGCTCCATCGGGGCGACCACGAGACGATTGTTGACAAGGTCGACCGAGACCTTGTGGGCCGCGCCGGCGATCAGCGCGTCGATCTCGTCGGGCGCGCGATTTTCCCAGTGCACGGCGACATTGGAGCCATGCTCGGGATAGAGCACCGGCGCGTCGGGATCGCCGGCCCGCGCCGTTGAGGTGACGCAGGGCAGCGGCTCGAAATCGATCTCCACCAGTTCCGCGCCCGCCTTGGCCTGCTCGGCGGTTTCGGCCAACACCAGCGCCAGCGGCTCGCCGCCGAAACGCGCACGGTCGGTTGGCAGAATGCGCCGCGCCGGCTTGAACATGGGCTTGCCGTTGCGGTCCTTGAACGGAAGGTCGTAGAGCAGCGGCTGCACGCCGCCGGCTTCAAGATCCGCGCCGGTGAACACATGGGTCACGCCCGGCGATTCGAGCGCCGCCGCAATGTCGATGCCCCGAATGTCCGCATGGGCGTGGGGCGAACGCACGAAGGCGGCCCACACCTGCCCGTCGACATGAACGTCGTCCGTGTATCGGCCCTTGCCGGTGAGAAGACGGATATCTTCCTTGCGCCGAACCGGCTGGCCGATGCCGAACTGTCCCATGGAGGCTCCATCTCAGACGAAGGTCTTACGAAGGGCCGATGTACGCGGGCGAATGCTGCGATGCAAGAAATTTGGAGCGCGCGCGTCGCCCTGCCCGCGCTTGTCGCGGGCATCCACGCCTGAACGCATCTGCCGCTTGTCAGATCGGGCGAGCGGCTTCAGGTGGATGGCCGGGTCAAGCCCGGCCATGACGCCGCATGACGCAAACTTTACTTCGCGCCGCGCCGCTCCCGCTTCCCCAGCGTCCGCAGCCTGAGCGCGTTCAGCTTGATGAAGCCCGCCGCGTCGCGGTGATCGTAGGCCACCGCGCCTTCCTCGAAGGTCACGAGGTCCTGATCGTAGAGCGAATACGGCGACTGGCGGCCGACGACGCGGACGTTGCCCTTGTAGAGCTTGAGGCGCACGCGGCCGGTGACGTTCTGCTGGCTGCGGTCGATCAGCGCCTGCAGCATTTCGCGCTCGGGCGAGAACCAGAAACCGTTGTAGATCAGCTCGGCGTATTTCGGCATCAGCTCGTCCTTGAGATGCGCCGCGCCGCGATCGAGCGTGATCGACTCGATCCCGCGATGCGCCTGCAGCAGGATCGTGCCGCCGGGCGTCTCGTAAACGCCGCGCGACTTCATGCCGACGAAGCGGTTCTCGACGAGATCGAGCCGGCCGATACCGTTGGCCTTGCCGAGTTCGTTGAGCTTCGTCAGCAGCGTCGCGGGAGACATCTTCACGCCGTCGACGGCGGTCGGATCGCCCTTCTCAAAGTCGATGGTGATTTCGGTGACGACGTCCGGCGCGTCCTCGGGGGCGATGGTGCGCATGTGGACGTATTCGGGCGGCTCCACCCACGGGTCTTCCAGCACCTTGCCCTCTGACGAGGAGTGCAGCAGGTTCGCGTCGACCGAGAACGGCGCCTCGCCGCGCTTGTCCTTGGCGATCGGGATCTGGTGTTGTTCGGCGAAGGCGATCAGGGCCTCGCGGCTCTTGAAGTCCCACTCACGCCACGGCGCGATGACGTGGATGCCGGGCTCCAGCGCGTAATAGCCGAGCTCGAAGCGCACCTGATCGTTGCCCTTGCCGGTCGCCCCGTGGGAGACGGCGTCGGCCCCGACCTTGCGGGCGATCTCGATCTGCTTCTTGGCGATCAGCGGCCTGGCGATCGAGGTGCCGAGCAGGTAGAGGCCCTCGTATTGGGCGTTGGCGCGGAACATCGGGAACACGTAATCGCGGACGAATTCCTCGCGCACGTCCTCGACGAAAATGTGTTCGGGCTTGATGCCCATCAGCTCGGCCTTCTTGCGCGCCGGCTCCAGTTCCTCGCCCTGACCCAGATCGGCCGTGAAGGTCACGACCTCGCAGCCATAGGTGGTCTGCAGCCATTTCAGGATGATCGAGGTGTCGAGGCCGCCCGAATAGGCGAGTACGACGCGTTTGATGTCGGAAGTCGTCTTGGACATGGATCACTCACGAAAGGCGGCGGGCCGGACGGCCGGCGAAATCGGCGCGACTATAGGGATCGGCGGGGACGGCGCAAGGTATGCCTTTGCGGCGGAGTGAAGCGCCTGAGCGCTTCAATCGAAATCAGGCCACGGTCAGGCCTAATCCCGTCCTCCTGAGGAGCGCTGCGCAGCAGCGCGTCTCGAAGACGGAGGAGGCAGTCATCTCGGCCTAACCGCACCGCCCTCGTGGTTTGGCGATCAAAGATCGCCGAGACGCCGCCTGCGGCGGCTCCTCACCATGAGGGCTAGATGGTTGGATGGCTTGATCGCCAGCCGAAACCTTAGCGCTTCGGGCTGAACATCACCCGGTGCAGGCCCAGCACGATCAGCGCCGTGAACAGCGCCGCGAACAGCGTGTCGGACAGAAAGTGCCCGCCGAACGCAATGCGCAACCCCGACACCGCCGTTCCGAACGCCAGCGCGCCGATCACCGCCACGGGCTGCAGCGGCGGGGGCGTCACGATGGCGGGCGCCAGCGTCCAGAAGGCCGAGGAGCCTTCGCCCGACACGAACGAGCAATTGCGCTTGCAGGCGCCGTCCATGCGCCACCACGGGCGGAATTCCATCGGCCCGCCGAAGTCGGCGATCTGCACGGGGCGCGGACGGTGCCAGTTGTCCTTCAGGATCAGGTTCGCCATCAGGCCCGGCGCAAGCGCGAAGCTGAGCGCCAGAAACAGGATGGTGCGCCCGCCGGGCGCGCGCGCCGGCCAGCCGCGCCGCCGGTGCGAGGCCCAGAGGCCGATCGCCCCCAGCAGCACCGCGAAGGGCGTCCAGTAGCCGATTTTGCGGGCCCACTCTCCCATCGCGGTCGCGCCCGCGAAGCGGCCGTCGCCCGCATAGAACCGCCGCGCGAAGTCGAGATCGAGGTCCGGCCGCAGCGCGAACGCCGCGCCGACCACGAGGCACAGGAGGGCGCAGGCGATGATGGCGTTTCTGGTCATGGGGGCTCGCGGGTCGCGGCAGCCTTAGCGGATCGGGCGGCGGCCGCAAAGCGGCTTGCCGGGCCGCCGCCGCCTGCTAGTTTGCGGCCCATGTCCCTGTCGTCGGAAGAAATCGAGCGCTACGCCCGCCACATCGTCCTGCATGGCGTCGGCGGCCCCGGCCAGCAGAAGCTGAAGGCGGCGCGCGTGCTGGTGATCGGGGCGGGTGGCCTCGGTTCGCCTGTACTGCAATATCTGGCGGCGGCGGGCGTCGGGACGCTGGGGATCGTGGACGACGACGAGGTGTCGCTGTCCAACCTGCAGCGGCAGGTGCTGCATGGCACACCCGATGTCGGCCGTCCCAAGGTGGACAGCGCCGCCGACGCCATCGCCCGGCTCAATCCGCATGTAGAGGTGCAGGCGCATCAGATGCGGATCGACGCCCGCAACGCGCAGTCGCTGATCGCCGGCTACGATCTGGTCGCTGACGGGTCGGACAATTTCGACACGCGCTACGCGGTAGCCGACGCCTGCTTCCACGCCGGAAAGCCGCTGGTGACGGCGGCGGTGGGGGCTTTCGATGGATCGCTGACGACGCTGCGGCCGTTCGAGACGGCCCTTGATGGCGCGCCGAACCCGACCTATCGATGCCTGTTCCCGGACGCGCCGCCGCCCGGCATGGTGCCTGCCTGCGCCGAGGCCGGCGTGCTGGGCGCGCTGACCGGCATCCTCGGAACCATGATGGCGCTCGAGGTCGTGCGCGAAATCGTCGGCTTCGGCGAAGGACTGGTCGGGCGGCTGCTGCTCATCGACGCGCGCGCAATGCGCTTCGAGACGATGAGCTATGCTTGGGACCCGGCCAATCCGCTCAACGGGACCGAACGGCCTACTTCGCCGCCGTCAACATGATTTCGACATTGTTGGCCGGCGAGGCCAGAACCGCCTGAACGGTGGCGCGAGCCGGCGTCTGGCCAGGAACGACCCACTTTTCCCACACCGAATTCATCTCGGCCCATTTGGTGATGTCGGTCAGCCAGATGTTGACGGTCAGCACCTTCGACTTGTCGGTGCCGGCTTCGGCCAGCAGCGCGTCGATGATGTCGAGGATTTCGGCGGTCTGTTCGGCGACGCTCTTGCCGGCCGTCTTGTCCGCGACCTGACCGGCCAGATAGACGAGGTTGCCGTGGACGACGGCCTTGCTGAGGCGGACGCCGGGCTGGATGCGTTGAATCGACATGATGGTCCTTTCGCTGGTTATTTGGTTTTGACGCCCGGAACCTTGCCCATGAAGTCGCCCTTCGACAGGTCGAGCCCATTGTGGCGCAGGATCGCGTAGGCGGTCGTGACGTGGAAATAGAACTGCGGCAGCACGCGGTGCAGGACGAAATCCTTGCCCTTCTGGCTGCGTTTGGCGGCGGGCGTCGACACGTCGAAGACCGTCTCGGCCGCGGCGTCGTAGGCGGCGATGTCGGCGGCCTGAATATACGCGAGCGTCGCGTCGAGGCGCGTCTTCAGGTCGGCGAAGGTGGCGTCGGACGCGGCGAGTTTCGGCGCCGGCTTGCCTGTGGTCAGCGAGATCGCCTGAATCGGCCAGTCGCACATGGCCTGAATCTGCCGCGCGAACGTGTACATGTTCGGGAAGAGGCGCGCCTGCAGCAGGGACGCCGGATCGTACTTGCGGTCCGCGGCGTGTTTGGCGGCCTTGTCGACGATGGCCGATACGGCGTTCAGCATCTGCACGAAAACCGGCAGCGAAATTTCAGAAAGCGTCATCAATAGCCCTCCCCGGCATTGGCCCGCAGCCCTCGTAGTGGATTGGGTGCGCCGGTTCAAGCCGAGCCGGCGCGGTCCCGCCATGCGACGCAATGGGGCTCCTGGCGAATAGCAAAAGGGTTTCCGGCCCCTTCCATACAAGCCGATAAGGAATAGGATGCCTAAATTCAGCATTCTTATAGCCGCTGCGCTCGCCCCCGCCGTGAGGACCACATGAGACCATTGAACAGTTTGCTATTTGGACTGGCGATCGTGTCTGCGCCATGCGCGGCGCAAGAACGGTCGCTGGAAATGATCGGGCCCGTTCCGGCATCCGCCTATTCCAACGCCGTCAAGGCCAAGGGCGGAACGGTCGTGTTCCTCGCCGGGATCGAGTCGACCGACGAGAAGGGAAATCTTGTCGCTCCGGGCGATTTCAGCGGCCAGACGCGCCAGATCTGGGCCAATATGGACAAGGCCCTCAAGCTCGCCGGCGGCTCGCTGGACGACGTCGTGACGATGACCGTGTTCACCACGGAACGGCGCTGGGCGGATCAGTTGACCGACATGCGCAAGGAAGTCTTCAAGAAAGGCTTTCAATCGAGCGCTTTTATGTAAGCTGCGAAACTGAAAACGCCGGGGGCTTTCGTCGCCATTCGCGCCGTCGCAGTCATCAATCAATAGAGAATCGGAGAATCCATGCGCTCGTTTATGTTTGCTGTCGTTGGCCTGTTCGCGTGTGGCGCGGTCCACGCTCAGGAGTTCAAGAAGGAATACATTGCGCCGAACGAGGCGGAGGCGTCTTCGACCGCCGTGAAGGTGAAGGGCGGCACTCTGGTGTTTCTCGCCGGCTTCACGGCCAGCGCGCCGCAACGCGACGCCGAGCTCGGCAATTTCGAGACCCAGGCAAAAAGCGCCATGGGCAAAATCTCGGATGCGCTGAAACAGTCCGGCGCGACGCTCGACGACATCGTGCAGCTTTCGGTTTACGTCACCGATCTTCGGAATGTTCCGAAATTCACCGCCTACGCGAAGACGCTGTTCAAGCCCGGCTCCTACCCGGCCGTGACTTTCGTGGAAGTCGCCCATCTGGCGCGCCCGGAATCGCTGATGGAGATTCAGCCCGTCGCGGCGATCAAGTAGTCCGGAAAAGGCGCCACAGCGAAAGCACCCGCCGGCCTGGCGCGCGGTCTGGAACCGTGACGGCTGCCTGACGGCAGCCAGCTTTCCAGCCATGCCATCACGACTTGCGCAGCCCCGCCCCGGTCTGCCAAATGGCGGCCGACAATCATACGGGAGAGACGCATGACGCCCGACGACGCCAAACAGAAGCTGATTTCCGCCGGCCTGATCCTCGAAGCCGCCGGACTGGGCGACATGACCCGTGGCCACGTGTCGGTGCGGATTCCGGGCGATCCGGAGCATTTCTACATGAAGCCGCATTCGTTCGGCTTCGACGAGATCACGATGGAGAACATCGTCACCTGCGACATGACCGGCAAGAAGACTGCCGGCTGGGCCCCGCGCCACAGCGAAATCTTCATCCACACCGAAATCTACAAGCTGCGTCCCGACATCACGTCGATCATCCACAGCCATCCCGATCACGCGGTGGCGGTGTCGGCCACCGGACGGCCACTGCGCATGATCAGCCAGCCGAGCGCGGCGTTCGCGGCGGGCGTCGGCTATTACACGGACACGATCGACCTCATCCGCAAGCCCGATCAGGGCGCGGGCGTGGCGAAGGCCTTCGGCAACCACAAGGCGGCGTTCCTGAAGAACCACGGCGTCGTGGTCGGCGGCGCGACGATCGAGGAGGTCGTGATCCTCAACATCATGCTGGAGAACGCCTGCCGCATCCAGATTCTGGCCGAATCCACCGGCGATCTCGCGCCTGAATTCCCGCCCGAGGACGTGAAGCAATTGCACGACAAGCTGTCGCATGGCGCGCAGCATGCGGTGAACTTCAACTATCTCGCCCGCCGCGCCCGCCGCGCGATGGCGCACTGACAGAAAGCCTGAGCCGATGAAAGCCGCCGTTATCCACGAATTCGGGTCACCCGACGTCCTGCGTTACGAGGAGGTCGCGGATCCGGAGCCGCGCGAGGGCGAAATCCGCATTCGCGTTCACGCCGGCACCGTCAATCGCGTGCTTGATGTGGCGGTGCGGCGCGGCGAGCAGAAGCAGCGCGGCGTGAAGCCGCCGCAGATTCTCGGCGTCGATTGCGCCGGAATCGTCGACAAGCTCGGCCCCGGCGTGACGCGCTGGAAGGTTGGCGATCATGTGGCGGCGGCCGGCACGATGCCGTTGGACGTCGTGCGCGAGGATGAGGCCGATTACAAAGGCCCGATGGGCATGATGGGCATCAAGCGGCCGGGCGGTTTCGCCGAACTCGTCTGCGTGCCGTCGCGCGTCGTCAACGCGCTGCCCCGCAATCTCAACTTCCACGAAGCTGCGGTGGTGATGCGTCATTGCCCGACGGCGTGGAACCTGCTCGTCAATATCGCCAAACTGCAGAAGGGCGAGTGGGCGCTCATCATGGGGGCGAGCGGCAATCTCGGCTCCGTCGGCATCCAGATCGCCAAGCACGTCATTGGCGCCAACGTGATCGCCACCGCGGGATCGCGCGATCGCGCCGATCTCGGCTTGAAGCTCGGCGCCGATGCGGCGGTCGATTACTCGACACAGGATCTCTACGCCGAGGTGATGCGCATCACGGGCGGCAAGGGCGTCGACGTGCTTTACGACAACATCGCCAACCCGAAGGTGCTGCCGAAGGCGTTCCACGCCATCGGGTTGAACGGCCGGCTGGTGACGGCGGGCGCACACGGCGGCCCGAATGTCGAGATCGACTTCTTCCACCTCTACGACAAGCGCATCACGATCCGCGGCATGCCGGGCTCGCGGGAGGAAGACCTGCCAACCTGTTTCCAGGCCGCCGCCGACGGCAAGATCAAGGTGCAGATCGCCCATGTGCTGCCGCTGTCGCAGGCCGCCGAGGCGCATCGCCTGATGGAAAGTGATCCCGGCATGGGCAAGATCGTGCTCGACCCGACGATGGGGTGAGGGGTTCGCGTACAAGTGGGGCCGGCGCAGTCCACATCCTCATCTTGAGGAGGCCGCAGGGCGGCCGTCTCGAAAAACGAGGATGTGGTCGCTCCCACAGACGGTTCCGTCGTGCTTCGAGACGGCCCTGCGGGCCTCCTCAGCATGAGGGAACCTTCTGCATCCTCAATCGGGTGGATCACCTTTACATTCCGCCGGCGGCGTGAAACGTGCTAGTCGGAATCATGCAGTCCGTTCCGCTTTCGCGTCGCTGATGAATCAGCCCGCGCCCGAATCCCCCGGCCCCGCCACCCATCCGCTCGTCGTCGCGTCCATCGTGGCGACGGCGTTCTTCATGGAGAATTTCGACTCGACCGTGATCGTCACCGCGCTGCCGCGCATGGCGGAGGCGTTCGGCACGACGCCCGTGGCGCTCAGCCTCGGGCTCACCGCCTACATTCTGGCGCTGGCGGTGACGCTGCCGGCGAGCGGCTGGATCGCTGACCGCTGGGGCGTGCGCAACGTGTTCATGGCCGCGATCGCCGGTTTCACGGTCGCATCGATCCTGTGCGGACTGGCGCAATCGCTGCCGCAATTCGTCGCCATGCGCGCCCTGCAGGGAATCGCGGGCGCGCTGATGTCGCCAGTCGGGCGGCTCGTCATGCTGCGCTCGACCGACAAGAAGGATCTGGTGCGGGCGATGAATTTCGTCACCGCGCCGGGCCTGATCGGGCCGGTGGTCGGGCCGCCCATCGGCGGCTTCATCGCCACCTATGCGGACTGGCGCTGGATTTTCTTCCTCAACCTGCCGATCGGCATCATCGGCCTGGCGCTGGTGTGGCGCTTCATTCCGCAGATCACCCCCGGTGAGCGGCGCTCGTTCGACGCGCTCGGCTTTTGCCTCAACGGGCTGGGGCTGGGGGCGCTGCTGTTCGGGCTGGATCTCGTCGGCCATGCGGGCGGATGGCGGCTCGTGGGTTTGGCGGTCGCGGCCTTCGGGATTGTCATGGGCTGGCTGGCGGTCGCGCATTATCGCCGCGTCGACAAGCCGCTCGTCGATCTCTCGGCGCTGCGCATCAAGTCGTTCCGGATCGCCACCTTGATGGGCGGATCGCTGTTTCGTCTGGCGATGGCCGCGCCGATCTTCGTGCTGCCGCTGTTCCTGCAGGTGGGGCTCGGCCATTCGGCCTTCATGTCGGGCATGATCATTCTCGCCCACACGGGCGGCGATCTGGGCATCAAGGTCATCACCACGCAGTCGCTGCGCTACTTCGGTTTCAAGAAGCTGATGATCTACAGCGCCGCCGCGTTCGCGGTGCTGATCGCCGCCTGCGGCTTCATCACGCCCGACACGCCGCTCAGCCTCGTGGTGATCCTGCTGCTGCTTGCGGGCGCTGTGCGGTCGCTGCAGATGACGTCGCTCGGCGCGTTGCAATTCGCCGATGTGCCGCGCGATCAGATGACGGGCGCATCCACCTATGCGGGCGTCAACCAGCATGTGACGCGCGCGGTCGGCATCGCGTTCGCGGCGCTGCTGCTCAATGTCGCGCCCGCGATGCGCGGCGAGGCGGGCGCGGACCCGTCGCTGTTCGATTTCCGGCTGGCGTTTCTGGCCTCCGCGCTTTTGTCGCTGGCGGCGGTCGCGCGATACTTCACGCTCGCCGACGATGTCGGCGCGCAGGTCAGCGCGGGACGCCACGGCGGCTGAGCTTGTCAGCACCGAGTCGCTGCGCGCATAGTGCCGGCGAGCGCGCCGCGATGCGCGCCGCAAAATTCAGGAGGAACGCATGGGGATTCTCGCCTCGCTTGGGAGAGCGATTGCGGTCGGGCTGATGCTCGCCGGCGCCGGACAGGCCGCCGCCCAGAAGGCGCCCGATCTGCGCAAGCCGCCCGGCAAGGAATGGGCGACCATCGGGGGCGACTGGGGCAACACCCGCTATTCGACCCTGAAGCAGATCACCACGAAGAACATCAAGAGCCTGAAGCCCGCATGGGCGGCGCATCTGGGCTCCGGCCTCGGCTCGAAATATTCGATGGAGGCCACGCCGATCGTCAAGGACGGCGTGCTCTACATCGCGTCCGGTAATGACGACACCTATGCGTTCGACGCCAGGACCGGCGCGCTGCTGTGGGAATACCGCTCCAACATCGATCAGAACATCACCACAGTCTGCTGCGGCTGGGACAATCGCGGCGTCGCAATCGGCGACGGCAAGGTGTTCGTTGGTCAGCTCGATGGCTTCATGGTCGCGCTCGACGCCAGGAACGGCAAGGTCCTGTGGAAGACCGAGGTTGGCAAGTGGCGCGAAGGCTACACGATCACCAGCGCGCCGCTCTACCACAGCGGAATCGTCTATACCGGCATCGCCGGCGGCGACCGCGAGGCGCGCGGTAAACTGGCGGCGCTCGACGCCAAGACCGGCAAGATCAACTGGCAGTGGTACACGGTGCCGGCGCCGGGCGAGTTCGGCTCCGAGACATGGCCCAAGGGCGACGATCCGAACCCAAAGCGCGCCAACGCGTGGAAGGTCGGCGGCGCCAACATCTGGCAGACGCCCGCCATCGATCCGGATCTCGGCCTGATCTATTTCTCCACCGGCAATCCCGGACCGGAAGCCGGCGGCATGGGCATCGACCGGCCCGGCGACAATCTGTTCAGCGCCTCGATCGTCGCCCTGACGCTCGACGGCAAGTACAAGTGGCATTTCCAGCAGGTTCACCACGACCTGTGGGACTTTGACTGCCCCAGCCCGGTCGTGCTGTTCGATCAGGTCTACGACGGCAAGCTTCGCAAGGGCATTGTCGAGGGCTGCAAGACCGGCTGGCTGTATTTCCTCGATCGCGAAACCGGCAAGCCGCTGATCGGCATCGACGAAAAGCCCGTCGAGGTCGACGCCCGCGTGGCCTCCTCGCCGACGCAGCCGATCCCGCGCGGCGACGCCGTGATGCCGCAATGCCCGCAGCCGCTCGAAGGCTGGACCACCAAGTGCATCTTTGGCGTGATCTACGATCAGCCGCTGCTGATGTCGCCGGGCGGCAACGGCGGCATCAACTGGGCGCCGATGTCGTTCAGCCCGCGCACGGGCTATGTGTATGTCACGGCCGCCGACCGGCCGCAGAGCCGCATCCTGCGAGGCACCGGCAAGACCGTCGGCCCCGCCATCGGCACCCGCAACGCCGGTACGTTCACCGCCATCGATTCGCGCACCAACAAGATCGCGTGGCAGAAGAAGATGCCCTACTCGATCGGGCAGGGCTCGGGCGCGCTGTCGACCGCCGGCGGCCTCGTGTTCCACGGCGAGCCGGACGGCCTGTTCCAGGCCTATGACGACAAGACCGGCGAACTGCTCTGGCAGTTCCAGACCGGCGCGGGCGCGGACGCACCGGCGATCACCTACGAGATCGACGGCGTGCAATACGTGGCCATCGCCTCCGGCGGCGTGTCGATCCAGACCTCGTCGCAGAACGGCGACATGGTTTGGGTATTCTCCCTGAAGGGCAGCCCGACCGGCCGCACCATCGCCGAAATGCCGGCGCCGCGGCCGCCCGTCACGGCGATCGAACTCACCGGCCCGCTGGTGAAGGCCGAGAAGGTCAATCTGGCCGACTACACATTCACCCCGGCGCGCGTGACGGTGGCGGCGGGCACGACGGTGACGTTCACCAATTCCGGCAAGACGCCCCACAACGCCACCGGCTCGCAGGGCGGCGGCTGGGATACGGGCCTGCTGGACGGGGGACAATCGGCGGCGGTGACGTTCAACGAACCCGGAACCTACAATTACACCTGCACGCCGCATCCGTTCATGGTCGGGCAGATCGTGGTGACGGGCCAGAAGGTGGCCGGCAAGCCGGCGGTCGTGGTCGACGCGCCGAACATCGAAAAGGCGGCGGGCCTGCCGGCGCCGGTGAGCCACGACGCGCACTGACGACAACCGACGGTCCGCAATTCTCGACATTTGAGGGGCCGCGTGGCAAAAGCCGCGCGGCCCTTTTTCGAGTGATCAGATGACCGACCTCGCCGCGCTTGAATCCGAAACGCTCGCCGCCGTTGCGGCCGCCTCCGACGAGGCGGCGCTGGAAAACGTGCGCGTCGCGGCGCTGGGCAAGAAGGGTTCGATCTCGGCCCTGCTGGCGACGCTGGGCAAGATGTCGCCCGATGAGCGCAAGAGCGCCGGCGCAGCCATCAACGCCCTGAAGGACCGGGCCACCGCCGCCATCGGCGAGCGCCGCGCTTTGCTGAAGGACGCGGCGCTGACGGCGCGTCTGGCGGCCGAGAGCGTCGACGTCACCCTGCCGGTGCGGGATGCGCCGTTCGAGACAGGCCGCATCCACCCGATCAGCCAGGTGATGGACGAACTGACGGCGATCTTCGCCGACATGGGCTTTTCGATCGCCGAAGGACCCGACGTCGAGAGCGACGATTACAATTTCACCAAGCTGAACTTCCCGTCAGGCCATCCGGCGCGGGAGATGCACGATACGTTCTTCTTCAACCCCGGCCCCAATGGCGAGCGCAAGCTGCTGCGCACCCATACCAGCCCGGTGCAGGTGCGCACCGTGTTGTCGAAGACGCCGCCGATCCGGGTCATCTGCCCCGGCCGCACCTATCGGTGCGATTCGGATCAGACCCATACGCCCATGTTCCATCAGGTCGAAGGGCTCGTCATCGACAAGACCGCCCACCTCGGCCACCTGAAGTGGATACTGGAAGAATTCTGCAAGGCCTTCTTCGAGGTCCCGAGCGTCAAGATGCGCTTCCGGCCATCGTTCTTCCCGTTCACCGAACCGTCGATGGAAGTGGACATCCAGTGCCGGCGTTCGGGCGGCGAAATCCGCTTCGGCGAGGGCGACGACTGGCTGGAGATTCTCGGCTGCGGCATGGTGCACGCCAACGTGCTGCGCAATTGCGGCGTCGATCCTGACGAATATCAGGGCTTCGCGTGGGGCATGGGCATCGACCGCATCGCCATGCTGAAATACGGCATGCCGGACCTGCGCCCCTTCTTCGAGGCCGACGTGCGCTGGCTGAGCCATTACGGCTTCCGCCCCCTCGACCTGCCGTCGCTGGCGGGCGGGTTGAGCGGGTGAATTGCCGACGCTGCTGCGATGGAAGGGCTTTCGGTTCTTCTTCTATTCGGCGGACGGTAACGAGCCTGCGCATATCCACGTGACGGGCGACGGAAAAGAAGCCAAAATCTGGCTGCATGATCTGAGCGTTGCGATCAATCTCGGGTTTGCACCAAGGGACCTGAGCGAAATCGTTCGCAAGACGCGCGAAAACCGGGGAGCCTTTCTGGAGGCGTGGAATGACCACTTTGCAGATCGAGCTTGAGGACAGCCGTCCGGTCGCTGCCAGTTGCGATGCGGACTCGTTGGTCGTGACGCTGGCAGATGGCCGCATCATCCGCACGCCGCTGTGGTGGTATCCGCGCCTGCTGAAAGCGCCGGAGTCCTCGCGTCAGGTTGTCGAATTCATGCCCATGGGCATCCACTGGCCCGAGATCGACGAGGACATCAGCGTGGCGAGCATGCTGCGCGGCGCCAAGGCGCCGGGCGCAATTCCGCCGCCCTGAACGGAATTTAGAAGCCCTCCGCCGCAAGCCTTGCCAAGCGAATTGTGAAGGGGCTATGCCCGCAGCGCCGCCCTCGGGCGGGATCGACGACTTGACGCTTGGCCGGACATGACCCCGGCGAGCCGCACCATGATTGAACCCGACCGATGAAATTCACCCTTTCCTGGCTCAAGGATCATCTCGACACAACGGCGTCGCTCGCCGAGATCGTCGAGACGCTGACGAAGATCGGTCTCGAGGTCGAGGCCGTCGACGATCCCGCCGAGAAGCTGAAGGATTTCGTCGTCGCCTATGTGATCGACGCGAAGCAGCATCCGAACGCCGACCGTCTGCGAGTCTGCATGGTGGACGCGGGTACGGGCGCGCCCGTGCAGGTCGTGTGCGGCGCGCCGAACGCCCGCACCGGCATGAAAAGCGTGTTCTCGCCGCCCGGAACCTATATTCCCTCGAAGAAGATCACGCTCGGCAAGGGCGTCATCCGCGGCGTCGAGTCGAATGGCATGCTGTGTTCGGCCGCCGAACTCGAACTGTCGAACGACCATGACGGCATCATCGAACTCCCCGAGGATGCGCCGGTCGGGGTGCGCTACACGGACTACGCCGGGCTTGGCGAGCCGGTCATCGACATCAACCTGACGCCGAACCGCGCCGACGCTACCGGCGTGCACGGCATCGCGCGCGATCTCGCGGCGGCGGGTCTGGGCAAGCTCAAGGAGCGGCCGATCAAGCCCGCGCAGGGCGCGTTCCCGTGCCCGGTCGGGATAAAGCTCGACTTCGTGGCGGAAGACGCCCATCTGGCGCCGGCCTTCGCGCTGCGCGCGGTGCGTGGCGTCAGGAATGGTCCGTCGCCCGAGTGGATGCAGAAGCGCCTCAAGGCGATTGGCCTGCGGCCCATCAACGCGCTCGTCGACATCACCAATTACGTCACCTTCGATCGCGGCCGGCCGCTGCATGTGTTCGATGCGAAGAAGGTGAATGGCCAACTTGTTGTGCGGCGCGCGCGGGCGGGCGAGGACGTGCTGGCGCTCGACGGCAAGACCTACCGGCTCGACGAGGCGAATGTCGTCATCGCCGACGACAACGGCGTCGAATCCATCGCGGGCGTCATGGGCGGCGAACATTCGGGCTGCGATGAAAACACCACCGAGGTGCTGATCGAATCGGCGCTGTGGGATCCGATCAATATCGCCCGCACTGGCCGTGGACTCGGGATCAACACCGATGCGCGCTACCGCTTTGAGCGCGGCGTCGATCCGGCGTTCTGCATTCCGGGCGCGGAACTCGCCACCCATCTGGTGATTGAGCTGTGCGGCGGCGAGTCGTCGGAGTTGATCGTCGCCGGCGCGGTTCCGCAGCCGAACAAGACGATCGAGTTCCCGTGGAGCGAGGTGAAGCGTCTCACGGGCCTCGATCTCGAAACATCGAAAATGGCCGCGACGCTGGAAAAGCTAGGGTTCTTGGTGGCGACCGATCCAGCGGACTCAGGCCGCGCTCATGTGCGGGTTCCATCGTGGCGCGCCGACGTCGAGGGCAAGGCGGATCTGGTCGAGGAGATCGTCCGCATCGAGGGCGTCGACAATGTCGCCTCGACGCCGCTGCAGCGACTGGAAGCCTCCGTGCCGAAGGCGATCCTGACCCTTCTGCAGAAGCGCGTGCGGCTGGCGCGACGGGCGCTGGCGTCGCGCGGCCTCATCGAGGCCGTGACGTGGTCGTTCATCTCCAAGGATCGCGCCGAATTGTTCGGCGGCGGCAAGCCCGAACTGGCGCTCGCCAATCCGATCGCGGCCGATCTGTCCGACATGCGTCCGAGCCTGTTGCCGGGCCTGCTGGCCAGCGCGCAGCGCAACGCCGATCGCGGCTTCGGCGACGCAGCCCTGTTCGAGGTCGGGCAGATTTTCAGGGGCGACGGCGAGAATGACCAGCGCATGAGCGCGGCGGCGGTGCGTCGCGGAACCGCCAAACCCACCGGCGCGGGCCGTCATTGGTCCGGCCGCGAAACGCCTGTGGATGTGTTCGACGTCAAGGCCGACGTCCTGTCGCTGCTGGCGGCGATGGGCGTGCCGACCGGCGGTCTGCAACTCGTCTCCGGCGGGCCGGCGTGGTTCCATCCGGGCCGGTCCGGCACATTGCAGTTCGGACCGAAGAACATCGTCGGCCATTTCGGCGAACTGCACCCGAAGGCGCTTGAGACGCTCGACGTGGCCGGGCCACTGGCGGCGTTCGAAATCATCCTCGACGAGATACCGGCACCGAAGGCGAAACCCACCAAGGTGAAACCGAAGCTCGAACTTTCCGAACTGATGCCGCTCGACCGTGATTTCGCATTCGTGGTTGATCAATCGATAAAGGCCGCCGACATCGTGAAAGCAGCCCAAGCGGCTGAGCGAAACTTGATCACGGGCATCAATGTTTTCGATGTCTATCAAGGCGTTGGAATCCCGGATGGCAAGAAATCGGTGGCGCTGGCAGTGACGCTGCAGCCGCGCGAAAAGACGCTGACGGATATCGAAATCGATGCGATTACGACTAAAATCGTCGCGGAAGTGACAAAAAAAACCGGCGCAATTCTCCGCGGCTGATTTCTCGAAAATGCTGATCTGACAACACAATTTCATGTCTCACACGACGTGGACGGCATGGTTGACGCGCGTTAACGCGCTCCCCCGCAACCCTTAGGGCTCTGGCAAGGTCTGCCTGCGATATGGGCAGGGCGGCCCAGGGAAATCGCACTCCATTTTGCGACGACCGCGGGCTCCGGCCGCAAGGCGATCGAGGTTGTTGCCATGTACGCATTTGAACGAATGAGAGATTTCGCTCGCGCCTTCGCCCAGAAGGCTCGCGCCTCGTTGCGCGACGAGCGCGGCACAACGGCGACCATGCTGGGCTTTGCGATGATACCCCTCATGGCCATTTCGGGCGCGGCGGTCGACTACAGCACCGTCGCCCGCACGCGCTCCATTCTGCAGGAATCGCTCGACGCGGCCGTGCTGGCCGGCGCGTCCTCTGTGGCGCAAGGGGCCAATTCCGAAGGTGATGGCGTGTCCAAGGCCGTGAAGGCCTATATCGACGCGAACTTCGGCAAGACCCAGAATCTCAATCCAACCACGAAGGTTCAGGTCACAAAGGACGGCACCGTGCTGGCGACCGTAACGCTCGACGTGCCGCTGCATGTCATGCCGGTGCTAGGTATGAAGACGACGACGATTTCGATCACCTCGAAGGCCGCCTATGGCACCGGCGGCAAGGCGGAAGTGGCGCTGGTGTTCGACACGACCTATTCGATGGTCGGCGCGAAATTATCGGCCGCTCAGGTCGCGGCGAAGTCGCTGGTCGATACGCTCTATTCGACCCCGAATGCGGCCAAGAACGTCAAGATCGGCCTCGTGCCGTTCACCTATTACGTCAATGTCGGCCTGCCCTATCGCAACCAGTCCTGGATCACGGGCGCGCAGGACTATTCGACGACAACTTACGAATGCTGGGACACCTATCCCAACGCCACCTACACGAACCCCGTCACTGTGAGCGCCACCTGCTACAACGACGGTGTGCCGTACGATTGCAGCTACACCAATTACACGGTGAACAACGGCACGCCCGTCAAGCAGTGCGGCAACCAGACCTACACGTACACCTGGAACGGCTGCGTCGGTTCGCGCAATTCGCCGCTCGACCTGCAGGATTCCGTGACGAGCGTGAACCCGGTTCCGGCCCTGCTGAACTATTCCTGCCCGTCCGCCCTGCAGCGCCTGACCAGCGATCCGTCAGTTGTCAAGGCGCAGATCGACGGGATGACGGCCATGCAGGACACCTACATAGCGCCCGGGTTGTTATGGGGCTGGCGCGTGCTGTCGCCCAATGGACCGTTCGGCGACGGGCAGGCCTACAGCCCGACCGCCACCAAGGTGATGGTGCTGCTCACCGACGGCGCGAACACCCACTCGCCGAACTATCCGGACCATGAAGCCGGCGATGTCGGCACGGCCAACCAGATCACGGCGCAGACCTGCGCCAACATCAAGGCCACCGGAATCGTAATTTACGCCATCGCCCTGCAGGTCACGGACCCGACGATCAAGAGCATCCTGTCGGGCTGCGCATCCGGCCCGGACAAATATTTCGACGCGGGCTCCATCGGCTCGATGCAGACCGCCTTTGCGACCATCGGGGCGAAGCTGAACGCTGTCCGCCTCACCAATTGATCAGGAGCACGCCATGTTCAAGACGATCACCATTCCGGCCCTGTTTTTGCTGACGGCCGGCGTCGCCAAAGCCGAGGTTTGGGTCGTGACGGAAGGCACCAATGCGCCAGCGCGCGGCACGTGGCAGATCGCCTCCAACGGCGGCGATCTCTCCGGCAGCGCCGACATGATCAACGCAAAGGGCCAGCACGTCACATTCAAGCTCTCCGGCACGTTGCGCAACGACCAGTACAGCCTGCAGCGCATCAGCCCCAGCGACGGCTCGGTCTGCGTCTATCGCGGCGCCATGAAGGAGCCCGGCAAGATCGCCGGCAGCGCGATCTGTGGCCTGACCTCGACGGCCTGGAACGTCACGCGGCAGCAATAATCTCCGCGACCCGTACCTTGCGCCCGCTTGCGTAGCCGCTACCATGCGCGGCGCAGGAGGCGCAGGGGTCGTGGAATTCGATTACATCGTCGTGGGGGCCGGATCGGCTGGTTGTGTTCTGGCCAACCGCCTGTCGGCAGATCCGCGCAATCGCGTGCTGGTGCTCGAAGCGGGCGGCCTCGACAACTGGATCTGGTTCCACATTCCGATCGGCTACCTGTTCGCGATCGGCAATCCGCGCGCCGACTGGATGTACCAGACCCAGCGCGAGCCCGGCCTCAACGGCCGCGCCCTGAACTATCCGCGCGGCCGCGTCATCGGCGGATGCTCCGCCATCAACGCGATGATCTACATGCGCGGGCAAGCGGCCGATTATGACGGCTGGCGTCAGCTCGGTCTCCCCGGCTGGGGCTGGCACGATGTGCTGCCGCTGTTCCGCAAGCAGGAGGATCACTACGCCGGCGCGAGCGAATTGCACGGCTCGGGCGGCGAATGGCGGGTCGAGCAGCCGCGCATCCGATGGCCGATCCTCGACGCGGTGCAGGACGCCGCTGCCGAGATCGGCATCCCGAAGGTCGACGACTTCAACACCGGCGACAACAACGGCTCTTCCTATTTTCAGGTGAACCAGAAGCGCGGCCGCCGCTGGAGTACGGCGCGGGGATTCCTGACGCCGGTGCTGAGCCGGCCCAATCTGGCTCTGATGACTGGCGTGCATGTCGAACATCTGCAGATCGAGAACGGCCGCGCCACGGGCGTGACATTCATGCGCGAGGGGGTTCGCACCACCGCGAAGGCGCGCGCCGAGATCGTGTTGGCGGCAGGCGCGATCGGCACGCCGCGTATTCTCGAATCCTCCGGCGTTGGCGATGGCGAACGGCTGCAGAATCTCGACATCGCGGTCCAGAGCCATGCGCCCGGCGTCGGCGAGAATTTGCAGGACCATCTGCAGGTGCGGCCGATCTACGGGGTCAGCAATACGCGCACCCTGAACGCGGATTATCAGTCGTTGCTCAAACGCGGCTGGATGGGCGTCGAATATGCGCTGTTCCGGCGCGGGCCGCTGACCATGGCGCCGTCGCAGCTCGGCATCTTCACACGGTCGAGCGAGCGCTACGCGACCCCGAACCTCGAGTTTCACGTCCAGCCTTTGTCGCTCGACAAGTTCGGCGATCCGCTGCACGACTTTCCGGCCATCACCATGAGCGTCTGCAATCTGCGGCCCGAAAGCCGCGGCAGCGTGCATATCGAAAGCCCGGATTCGACCGAGGCTCCGGCGATCAGACCGAATTATCTGTCGGCGGCCGAGGATCGCCGCGTCGCCGTCGAGGCAATCCGGCTCACCCGCCGTCTGTGCGCCGCGAAGGCGCTCGCCCCCTGTTCGCCGCAGGAATTGCGGCCCGGTCCGGAGCTTGTGTCCGAGGAGGAGCTGGTGCGCGCCGCCGGCGATCTCGGCACCACGATCTTCCATCCGGTCGGCACCGCCCGCATGGGGGCCGACGACGACGCGGAGGCTGTGCTTGATGCGCGACTGCGCGTGCGCGGCGTCGCTGGTCTGCGCGTGGCGGACGCCTCCGCCATGCCGCGCATCACGTCCGGCAACACCAATTCGCCCACCATGGTGATCGCCGAAAAGGCCGCCGCCATGATGCTGGAAGACGCCCGCGCCTGACGCTCAGTCGTTCATCGGCCACGGGCGCTGCGCGGGGCGCATCTGCTCCCAGGCCCGCGCCAGCCGCAGCACGCCGAGATCGTCGAACCGTTGCCCGGCGATCTGCAACCCAATCGGCAGCCCGTCCGGCGTGTAGCCTGCGTTGATCGACACGGCCGGCTGCTCGGACATGTTGTACGCGACAGTGAAATAGATGTGCTCGAACGGCCGCGCCGGATCGTCGGTCGGGCAGGGCAGGTCGGCCGCAAAGGCCGGCATCGGGGCCGTGGGCGACAGCACGTAATCGAAGCGCTCGAATGCCGCCACCGCCGCCGCCCGCATGGCGTACATCTGGCTGAAGCCGCGGAAGACCTCCTGCCCGTCGAGGCGCGCGCCGCCTTCGGCCCAGCGCAGGATGAAGGGCAGGATGCGGGATTTGCGGTCATCGGACAGCGGCCCGATGTCGGCCCAGGCGCGGGCGCGCCAGAAACGGTCGATCCCCTCGGTCATCTCGGGCGTCAGGAAAGGCCGCATCGGCTCGACGATGGCGCCGGCCGCCTCGAATAGAAGCGCCGCCTGTTCCGCCGCCGCGCGCACCTCGGGCTCAACCGGTAGGCCGACGCCCGCGTCGAGCATCAGCCCGATGTGTAGGCCTTTCACATTGGCGACCAGTTTTTCCCAGTCCAGCGGCTGAAACGGCAGGCTCATGTGGTCGCGCCGGTCGGGCCGGCACAGAGGCGCCATCATCTGCGCCGCATCCTCGACCGTGCGGGTCAGCGGCCCGGCGACACGGCCGTAATAGGGCGGATCGATCGGCATCCGGCCGTTGGAGGGCTTGAAGCCGACCAGTCCGCACCAGCCCGCCGGCAGACGGATCGAGCCGCCGATGTCGGTGCCGATGTGCAGCGGCCCGTAACCCGCCGCCGCCCCCGCCGCCGCGCCACTCGACGAACCGCCCGGATTGCGGTCGAGAGCCCACGGGTTGCGGGTCAGTCCGTGCAGGCTCGACAGGCCAGAGGACAGCATTCCGTAGTCGGGCATCGTGGTCTTGCCGAGAATGATTGCGCCCGCTTCGCGCAGTCGCGCGGCTGGCGGCGCGTCCCGGACGGCGGGCGTCAGGTCGCTGGCGGCAGTTCCGACAGGGACCGGATCGCCCGCAGTGGCGATGTTTTCCTTGATCATCGCCGGCACGCCGTCGAGCGCGCCCGCCTCGCCTCGCCGCCAGCGGTCCTCGCTCGCCGTCGCGGCCGCCAGAGCCCCGGCGGGATCGAGCCTGTACGTGGCGTTCAGCACGGGTTCGAGACGCTCGATCCGGTCCAGAATCGCCCGCGTCGCCTCGACGGGCGATAACTTGCCTGACCCGTAGAGGTCGAGAAGCTGCCGGGCGGTCAGCAGGTGCAGCGTCATCGGCGACCCCGAATGTAAAATTGGAGCGGAAAAGCGGCCAAACATTTGCCGCTGCGATCCATTTTTGGCGAAAGCGCGCCGCATTAGTCAATTGGTTAATGATCTTGGGGGATTCTGCTGTGGACTGCCGCATTGCGCGGCTGGGCGGCACAGCGGCCGTAGGGGGCCGTTTCGCCCTCATGCGGTGGGAAATGCGCCAGAATGACGAGTGGCGGGCAATGTCGCAGATCGTGATCGTCGACGACCAGGTGACGAACCAGGCGATCTATTCGCGGCTGGCCAGCACCATCGAGGCGGGCGTCTCGGTCAAGGCGTTCGGCGATCCGACCGAAGCGCTGAAATGGCTGAAGCTGAACTCCCCCGATCTGGTTATCACCGACTACAAGATGCCGCAGATGGATGGCGCGGACTTCATCCGCCATCTGCGGGCGATCGACGGCTGCGAAGAAGTGCCGGTTGTGGTCATCACCATCTACGAGGATCGCATCTTCCGTCTGCGGGCGCTGGAATCGGGCGCAACCGATTTTCTGAATT
Organism: Beijerinckiaceae bacterium; assembly: GCA_947472615.1. Taxonomy (GTDB): domain Bacteria; phylum Pseudomonadota; class Alphaproteobacteria; order Rhizobiales; family Beijerinckiaceae; genus Terripilifer. The sequence goes on along the minus strand of CANJEY010000011.1, from coordinate 1,159 downwards.
CGCCCGTCGATCATCATGAATTCGTCACGCGCGCCCGCAATCTGCTGAAGCTGCACAAGCACCAGCAATTGTTAGCGAGCCGCGCCACCAACCTCGAACGCGAACTCGAAATCGCCGAGCGCTCGCGCCAGCGCCTCGTGCGCGATTCGACCGAGCGGCTGGCGCAGGTCATCGACACCCTGCCGGTGCTGATCAGCGCCACCGGATCGGACGGGCGCATCCTGTTCGTCAACGCGTTCCACACGTCCTTCGCCGGGCTCGACCCCGCCAGCGTCGTCGGCCAGCCGGCCGCCCGCTTGTTCGGCGCGGAACATGGGGCGCGCTCCTACGCACTCGACCGCATGGTGTTCGAAACCGGCCGCGCGCTCCCCAGCTACGAGGAAGAATTGCTCGACGCGCGCGGCGCGAAGCATGTCTTCCTCACCACGAAGTCGCCGCTGAAAGACCCGCTACAGAAAGTCACCGGCGTGCTGACGAGTTCGCTCGACATCAGCGATCGCAAGATGACCGAAGCGCATCTGCATCATCAGGCGCATCACGATTCGCTCACCGATCTGCCGAACCGCACATTGCTGCGCGAGAAGATGCGCCAGCTCGTCATGCGGGCGCGGCGCGGCGATCAATTATTCGCGTTGCATCTGCTCGATCTTGACGGCTTCAAGGCCATCAACGATCTGCTCGGCCATGCGGCGGGCGACCGCTTCATCATTGAGGTCGGCCGCCGTCTGCGCGGTTCGATTCGTGAAAGTGACACGCTGGCGCGCCTCGGCGGCGACGAATTCGCGATCCTGCAGGCGAACGTGACGACGACGGCGGACGCGGCCGAATTCGCCGCCCGCATCCTGACGGACATTTCCGACATGACGACGTTCGACGGGGTGCCGGTGCGCACCACCGCCAGCGTCGGCGTCGCCATCCATCCGACCGACGGCGCGGACGCCGAGGAACTGCTGACCAACGCCGATCTGGCGATGTACCGGGCCAAGGCGCTGAACGGCAATCATTACTGCTTCTACGCCGCCGACATGCAGGCGCGCGCCCGCGCCGACGCCATGCTCGACGCCGAGCTACATGCGGCGCTGGAGAAGAAGGAATTCATTCTCTACTACCAGCCGCAGATTGATCTCTCGACCGGCCGCATCATCGGCGCCGAGGCGTT
>CANJEY010000010.1 GCA_947472615.1 Beijerinckiaceae bacterium | reverse complement strand
TCGGGAAAACCAGCGCGATCATCATCGCCCCCAGAGCCGCCGAAGGCGCGGGCTGGCCGTTCTGGAATAATTGCCAGACCAGAACCGACAATACGAGATTATCGGGACTGTAGAGGACGAGCGGAATCGTGAACTCCCGCAACCCGACAATGAACACCAGCGCGAACCCCGACACCAAGGCCGGGCGCAGCAGCGGCAGCAGGATGCGCACCTGTGTGGTCAGCCAGCGCGCGCCCGCCATCTGGGCCGCTTCTTCGAGTTCCGGGTGGATCTGCAGCAGGCTGGCGCGCGCGATGCGAGTGGCGGTCGCCAGACGGTACGAATAGGCAAGCACCAGAATCCAGACCGTTCCGTAGATGCCGATCGGCATTGACAGATACAGCACCATCACCGCCAGCCCTGCGATCACAGCCGGGATGCCGAGCGACATGAACGACAGCGCGTCCAGCGCCTTGCGCCACGGCAGTTTCGAGCGCGACACCGTCCAGGCGATCAACCCACCGAGCAGGCTAACGATCAGCGCCGACAGGCCTGCCACCACGAGACTGTTGCGGATCGCGGTCCAGAACGCCGGATTGAACAGAAAATCCGCATAATGCTTGAAGGTCAGGTCGGCGAGACTCGCCTTGCCGGGCGCCAGAAAGCCGAACAGGCTGGTCCAGATCAGCGTGAAGGCCGGCAGGCCCGCCGCAAACGCCACATAGGTTCCAAACAGAATGAGCGACGGCCAGCGCCAGCGTCCGAGTCTCAGTCGACGCTGCACATAGCCTTTGCCGGTGATGGTGACGAAGTGCCCGGCGTTGCGGATCGCCCTGTTGTAGAGCCACAGCGCGCAAAGCCCGAGCGCCATGAACGGCAGCGCCACCGCCGCGGCGCCGCCGTAACTCGGCAAGCCGCTTGACGGCGTCAGTTCGCTGAATATCCGGTAGGCGAACACGTTGATGCGCGCCGGGAGACCGACGATCAGCGGCAGTTCGAACTGCTCGAATGTCACCAGCATCACCAGAATGATCGGCGCCAGCAGGCCCGGCAACAGCACCGGAAAGGTAATCCGGCGAAACGTCGTCAGCGGCGACGCGCCCGCCATGTAACCGGCCTCTTCCAGCGCCGGGCTCATGGTCCTCAGCGCCGCTGTGAACTGGATGAACGCGAACGGCGTCGAGGCGAGCGACTGGCACAGGATCAGGCCCGGCATGCTGAAGATGTTCAGCGGCCCCGCGCCACTCCAGCCAGTGAGCGACCGGATCGCCATATTGGCCCAGCCGGCGTTCGGGCCGAGCAACATGATCCACGCGATGCCCAGCACCGGGATCGGCACCAGCAGCGGGAATAGCACCAGCGAGAACCAGACATTGCGGCCGGGCATATCCGTCCGTTCCACCAGCCACGCCAGCCCGAATGCGAACAGTGTGGTGAGCGTCACCGTCCCGGCGACGAATTGCAGCGTGTCGGGAATAACGCGGGTGTAGAGCAACGGCTCGCTGAAGACGCCGCGCACATTGTCGAGCGTCCATTCAGCGCCGGGCTCGAACGGCAGGAAGTCAGCCGGCCCGCGAAACGCCGCATAGAGCAGCATCAGCAGCGGCGCGCCGACGAGATAGAGCGCCGTCAGGCCGCCCAGCGCCGGCACGATCCGGGCCGCCCAGTCCGGTCTGTCCTGAACCATCATCGGAGGAGATCGAACCTCCGCGCCGTCGTGCCGGTCATTGGGTCTGGCCGGCCACCAGCGGCCCGAACTTGCGGATGGCTTCCTCGCGCTCGGCGTTGTTCTCCAGCAGATCGAACACGACCTGCGCCGCGCCCGAATAGATGCGCTTCGCCACCTCGTTCTGCGCATCCTTCTCATAGGACAGCTGGCCGGTGATCTGCGTGCGTAGCGCCCGGTATTCGGGGCTCATCATCCACGCCGTTAGCAGACGCGCAGCGTTCGGATGCGGCGCTTTCTCCATGACGCTGACGCCGAATTGCGTGACAACGATCGGTTCCGGCAGCGCGATGGCGTAGTTTTGTCCTTCATGGATGTAGCGCCGGTAGGTGCTCTCGATTTCCGACACCGCAATCTGTCGCTCGCCCGATTGCAGGAAGGTTTCGCGCGGCGCCTTGGTCAGCATCAGCCCGGTCTTGCCGATGAGGTCGCGCGCATATTGCAGGGTCTTGTCGTATCCCCACGCGAGACTCAGTCCGCCAAGCAGGCGCGGCACGAGAAACACATTGGCGACCATCTTGTCCCGGTATTTCGGATCGAGAAGATCGCCCCATTGCGCCGGCACATTTTCGATACGGCCCGGAATATAGCCCGCGCCGTAGAGACTTTTGTTGGTGTAAGCCATGCGGCCGTCGAATGCGGTCGAGGCCTTTTCGACGCCATAGACCGACCAGTCGATCTTCGCCGGAAGATTACGCTGCATCAGCGGCAAAGTCGCGGTGACGGAATTGTACATGACGTCGAGCTCGAAACGGCCGCCGCGCGCTTCTGTGATGGCGCGCGCTGCAACATCATTGTCGCCGACGAAATCGATCTTGATGCCCGGTAGAACCTTGGCGAACTCCTTGTCGAGCCACTCGACCTCGCCGCGCTGCGGCGCTCAGACCATGATCCGGCCTTCGGGTTTGGCCTTTTCGTAGAGCGCCTTGATGACCGGCTGGTCCTTCCAGTCGGCGGCGGCAGCCGCGCCCGCCGTCAACGCGGCGAAGGCGGCGCAAGTCAGTGCGCGAAGCATCATGATCTCCCTTGTGCGCCCTTCGGGCGTCGATCCCTTATTCTGCCGCGACCTTCAGACTTCCGGTCGGATTGATGGAGCCCTTGATCTGTTCCGAATAGGCGTCGAGCCAGCCGGTCGAATCCGGCGCGATGAAATCACCTCCGCGCGCCCCGCCGTACAACTCGGGATGGTCGAGCCCCTTCGGAAGAATGCCGTCCGCTGCTGCACGCGCCGCCTGAATGATGCGCCGACGCGTCCGGGTGATCATCAGATCGCTCGGTGCGAGATGCTCGAACGTGTGATCGACGATCGACCCCATGCTTTCCGTCATCGCCTGATCCTGCAGGTGGATGCCGTCGATGCCCGAATAGCTCTTCTCCTGCTGCAGTTCGCGGTCGATCAGATAATCGTTCGACGCATTCGCCGCGAGCCGCCAGCGGCCGTACCAGTCGCTGGTGTTGGGTAGATATTTGTTGCCGATGGACGCGCCCGGAATGGGCGACCCATCCTTGAGCTTGCGCAGGCCCGGCGTGTTCTTCTTCCATGACAGATGCACGAACATGGTGCGGTGATCGTCCATCGGCACCCAGGCGCGCGCCACGATGTGATCGCGAAACAACCCGTCGGGCGGCATCGTCCAGAACGGAAACAGGTAGTGCGCGCAACGCCAGTAGGTCGAGCCCGGATCGGCGGGCCGATAGGCGGCGTACATCGTGCCCCAGTCGGTATCGGCCACATGATATTCGGGCGTACGATTGCGCAGGCCGTAGCGGCCGAGATTGGTCGGATCGGCCTCGTCGTGCTGCACCGCGCCTGCATGCAGATAGCCGAAATGCGATGTGTCGATGTCGCCTTCCAGTCCCTGCAGCCAGTTGCACTCGCGCTGCACGAAGAACATGTTGCGCTCCGCCTCGGGCAGCAGCACGGCCTCGAAGCACGGCAGCGGCGGCGGAACCTTGCGCGACCCCATGTAAGTCCAGACCAGCCCGTTGCGCTCGACCGCCGGATAGGCTTTGGCCTTCACCCGATGCGCGAAATTCTGGTGCGGCGGCACGTTGGTCATGTCGACGCAATTGCCGTCGACGTCGAATTTCCAGCCATGATAGGCGCAACGGATGCCGTCATTTTCGTTGCGGCCGAAGAACAGCGACGCGCAGCGATGCGGGCAGCGATGATCCATCACGCCGACGCGACCGCTCGAATCGCGAAACGCGATCAATTGCTCGCCCAGCAACATCAGCCGCACAGGCTCGCCGTCTGCCTTAAGCTCTGACGATGCGGCGGCCGGCACCCAATATTCGCGCATTAGATTGCCCATCGGCGTGCCGGGGCCGACGCGGGTAAGGATTTTGCTTTCTTCGGCAGTGGTCATGACGAGGATCCGGTCAGGATTTGGCGGTCAGCTTCTCGGTCTGAGTCTTCATCGAATAGGCCTTCTGGCGCGCGATGTCGTCCGCAGAGCGATTGCGCAACAGGCGCGTATCCTGAATCGTCGTGTCCTGACCCACAACCGGATTGTCGATCGCTTCTTCCAGCGTATGCGCCCATTTCCATTCGTCGGCGGGACGCGAACGCCCGTCCGAGCCGACCTGATCGAGTCCCCAGTAGATTTCGAGCAGATGGCCATCGGGATCGCGAAATTCGACCGCGATCTGCACGCCAGCGCGGCGGCGGCCCTCGAAGTCGATCTTCACCCCATTGCGCTCCAGATGATCGCGGGCGCGCAGCACCTCGTCGAGCGTGCTGACCTCGAACGCGAGGTGGTTCAGTTCGATATTCTCGGACTTGCCAGGCATCTTGCCGACGAGCGCCACACCATGGTGGTCCGGGCTGTAGCGCATGAACACCATGCCGCCGGGCGCGATGTTGGGCGTGTAGATATCGGAAATCTGGAAGCCCATCACCTGCGTGTAGAATTGCACCGACCGTTCGAGATCGGACGAATTCAGCACCACATGACCGATCTTGGTGATGTTGAACGGCACGCCGGAGGGGCGCTTGTAGGCGGCGATGCGGTCAAAATCCTGAGCGGCCATGAGGGTTTCCCGATCCTTGAAGGCGCGCAACCTAACCAAAAGTCGCGAAGCTGTCATTCGTCGCCAGATGGCGCTGTGACGCCCCGCAACCAGCGGCCAAATGGCTCGGTTCTTGACTTCCGGGGGGCAAGTCGCCACGTTCCGCCCGCTTTGGCCCGCGGGGGCCCGGATCAGCGAGCCCCATGCGCAGCTACCTCGATTTCGAAAAGCCGATCGCCGAACTGGAAGCCAAGGTCGACGAGCTTCGGGCCGTCGCCGGCGAGGGCAGCGGAATCGCCATCGGCGAGGAAATCACGAGGCTCGAGGCGAAGGCCGCCAAGGCTCTGGGCGATCTCTACGCCAGCCTGACGCCTTGGCAGAAAACGCAGGTGGCGCGCCATCTCCAGCGGCCGCACTTCTTCGATTACGTACGCGGCCTGATCACCGATTTCACGCCGTTGGCGGGCGACCGCAAATTCGCGGAGGACGAGGCCATCGTGGGCGGCTTTGGCCGGTTTCGGGGCCGGTCTGTCTGCGTCATGGGGCAGGAAAAGGGCTCCGACACCGAAACGCGCCTCCGCCATAATTTCGGCATGGCTAGGCCCGAAGGATACCGCAAGGCGGTTCGATTGATGGAACTGGCCGACCGCTTCGGTCTGCCAGTGATCTCGCTGATCGACACCGCCGGGGCCTTTCCGGGCATCGACGCGGAAGAGCGCGGGCAGGCGGAAGCCATCGCGCGTTCGACCGACGCCTGTCTGGCGCTCGGAACGCCGAACGTCTCGGTGGTGGTCGGCGAAGGCGGGTCCGGCGGCGCGGTGGCGATCGCCACATCCAACAAGGTTCTGATGCTCGAGCATTCGATCTACAGCGTGATTTCGCCCGAGGGCGCGGCCTCGATCCTGTGGCGGGATTCGGCGCGCCGGCAGGACGCCGCCCACAGCATGAAGATCACTGCGCAGGACCTGCTAAAATTCGGCATCATCGACGGCATCGTGCCCGAGCCATTGGGCGGCGCGCATCGCGATCCGGAAAAGGCGATTGGTCTGGCCGGAGACGCCATCGCGGCGGCTTTGGACTCATGCGGGAACATGTCGGCGGACGAGCTTCGCAATGCGCGCGCCGACAAGTTCCTCGCCATCGGCAGAAAAGTTTGACCGGCCGCATGGCAGGGTTCAAAAAACCCAATACTTTGTTTACCATGATGGAAATCGACCCCCTGTCCGGGTAAGAGGCAGGTAAGGATAACGGTCGTAAACCATTGCGTTGTTGCGTCCACGAGCACCGTAGTTCGAGCACAGGGCAGTAGGCGAATGGAATTCCCGCGCGGCAAGATGAGCGATCTTGGCCGGATTCTCGGTAGACTGGCTGTGACCGTATCGGTCGCGGGCCTGCTGGCCGCATGTCAGGAAACAACCTCGAACCGCAGTTCTGGTCGCTCTTACGCCCCGATTCCGGCCGCCACGGTGGCGCTGATGCGTGAGAAGGGCAGCGATTCGCACGCGCCCGTGCTGATCCGCACCTTCAAGAAGGAAGCCGAACTCGAAATCTGGAAGATGAAGGCGGACGGCAAGTACGCCCACATCAAGACCTTCCCGATGTGCCGCTGGTCCGGACAACTCGGTCCCAAGACGCGCGAAGGCGACCGTCAGGTGCCGGAAGGTTTCTACGCGATCACGCCGGGCCAGATGAACCCGAACTCCAGTTATTATCTGTCGTTCAACGTCGGTTACCCGAACGCGTACGACAAGGCGCACGGCTACACCGGCGGGCTGATCATGGTGCATGGCGCCTGCTCGTCGGCCGGCTGTTTCTCGATGACCGACGAGCAGATCGCCGAAATCTACGCGATCGCGCGCGAATCGTTCGCCGGTGGCCAGAAGGCCATCCAGATGCAGTCGCTGCCGTTCCGGATGACGCCCGAGAACCTCGCCAAGCACCGGCTCGATCCGCACATGAAGTTCTGGAAGGACATCAAGGTCGGAGCCGACAGTTTCGAGGTGACAAAGCAGGAACCCCAGGTCGGCTTCTGCGGTCGCCGCTACGTGTTCAATGCGGCCTCCGCCAACGGCTCCCGCATGGACGCGACAGAGGCCTGTCCGCCGCTGCAGGAGAACGAGGCGCTAAAGAGGGCCATTGCCGAGAAGGAACGGGAAGATCAGACCAAGGTGGCCGAACTGGTCGCCAAGGGCGTCAAGCCGGTCAAGGTCGTCTACGCTGACGGCGGCCAGAATCCTGAATTCCAGCATGTGACTTGGGTCAGTCGGCCCGAGGCGCTGGCGAATGGACCAGTCGAGATCCCGCTCGACGATAACGGCAAACCGATTCCCGCCATCGTGCGCGTCGCGGCAGCCAAACAGCAGGCCGCGCAGCCTGTGGCGGCTGTGGCGGCGGAATCGACTCCGGCCCCGGCCGAAACCCTTGTGGCGAAAACCACGACGCCCGCCAGCCCGGCGCCGCCGGCCAAACCGGCTCAGTCGACGACCGTAACGGCTTTCGCTCCAGCCGCAACGCCAGCCCCGAAGTCTGAAGACAACACCCTGTACGCGGGCATCGTCGGCAAGTTCACCTCTATCAGCGATCTGATTACCGGCGGACAGCCGGAATCGCCCCCCAAACCTGCCGCCGCGGCAGCGGTTCCGGCGATTCCAGCAGCCGCGACCCCGGCTCCCGCCGCAAAACCCGCCGCGACGCCTGCGCCCAAGACTCGCGCGGCGGCGGCCACGACGCCCAAGAAGCCGACGGTCGCCGCCCCTGCGAAGCCGAAGCCCGCAGCGCCGCCCTCGCCTGCGCCGCTCAAGAAAACGGCTGCCAATCTGCCGCCGCTGATTCAAGCTGGGGCTGGGACTTACGCCCGCGTTCCCTCGCCAGCTGATCTGCGCTGAACCTCTACAGACATGCGGAAACCCTCCGGGCGGGGGGCTTGCCCGGAGGGTCGCTCGCCGGACCGGACCTGATCTCTCAGATCCGGTTTGCGACTACCGAAATTAGTAGCAGACGCGGACCAGTCGATAGCCCATGAACCCGCCGAAGCGATTTTAGACAGGCTGCCGTTCGCGATGACATCCGCCATAGGCGGGCGCGGCGTAATAGGGACCCGGCGCGTAATAGGAATTGGCCGCGCCAGCCGCGAGCGCGCCAAGCGCCAAACCACCCACGATTCCGGCGACCGGAGCGCCGCCGCCCCATCGGCCGTGATGACGCCACGCGGCGTTGGCTTCGGTCGAGACGGCGAGCGAGCCCACGAGGGCCGCGGCGGCCAGCGCGCCGGCGAAGGTCTTGCGAACAGAAAGGATCATATCAGTCTCCTGCGCTGATGAACCGATGGCTCCATAAAACGCCAGAACGGTTCAATGTTCCCAGAAGGCCAATTTACGCAGACAGCCGTGAACCGCCCCTGAGAGGGGTGTTCATAGGTCGTTCATCATCGGCTGAGCTTCAGACGAAAGCGCCGTGGCAGTGCTTGAATTTCTTGCCGGAGCCGCACGGGCAGGATTCGTTGCGGCCGACCTTGCCCCATGTCGCCGGATTCTGCGGATCGCGCATGGGTTCCGGTTCGGGATCCGCCGCTCCGGCGATGCCCAGCGCGGCAGGCGAAAACTCGCCCGCCGCGATGCGGGCGTTGATCTCCGCGATGGCTTCCTCGTCGAGTCCGCTGGTCGGATCGAGGTGGCTCGCCTGCATGGGGGGCAGCGCGTCCGGCTGCGGCTCGAACGCGACTTCGACTCGCATCAGCTGCTGCGTGGTCACTTCGTGCCAGCGCGAGATCAGACCATTGAACAACTCGAACGCCTCGGACTTGTACTCGTTCAGCGGATCGCGCTGCGCATAGCCGCGCCAGCCGATGACCTGACGCAGATGGTCGAGCATGACGAGATGTTCGCGCCAGAAGTGATCGAGCACCTGCAGCACGACCTGCTTCTCGACATAGCGCATGACGTCGGCCGTGTTCTTCTCGACGCGGCCCGCATAGGCCTCTTCAGCCGCCTTGTGGATGCGCTCCGAAACCTCTTCCTCGCCGATGCCTTCCTCTTTCGCCCAGTCGGCGATGGGCAGATCGACGTTCAGCGCTTCGCGCAGCGCTTCCGTCAGGCCCGCCACGTCCCATGTCTCCGGATAGGCGTCGGGCGGAATGAACTTGCCCATCAGCTCGTCGATGACGTTGCCGCGCATGTTGCCGACCGTCTCTTCGAGCGATTCCTGCGCCATCATTTCGCGGCGCTGTTCGAAGACGACCTTGCGCTGGTCGTTCATCACGTTGTCGTATTTCAGGATGTTCTTGCGGATGTCGAAGTTGCGCGCCTCGACCTTCTGCTGCGCCTTCTCGAGCGCCTTGTTGATCCATGGATGGACGATGGATTCGTCTTCTTTCAACCCGAGGCGCTGCAGCATCGTGTCCATGCGCTCGGACCCGAAGATGCGCATCAGATCATCCTGCAGGGACAGGAAGAACTTCGAACGGCCGGGATCGCCCTGACGGCCTGAACGGCCGCGCAACTGGTTGTCGATGCGGCGGCTCTCGTGACGCTCGGTGCCGATGATGTAGAGACCGCCGGCCGCGATGGCCTTCTCCTTGAACGATGCGATCTCGGCGCGGATTTCGGCTTCCTTCGCATCGCGCTCGGGCCCCGGCTCCATGCCGGTCAGTTCCTGCGCGACTCGCATCTCGATATTGCCGCCGAGCTGAATGTCGGTGCCGCGGCCAGCCATGTTGGTGGCGATCGTGATCGCGCCCGGCACGCCGGCTTCGGCCACGATATAGGCTTCCTGCTCGTGGAAGCGCGCATTCAGCACCGCGAACAGTTTCGACGGCTTGCCGGAGCGCGCTGACGCATAGAGATCCTGCAGGGCGAGCGGCTTCTCGAAATCGATCAGCGTATAGCCCTGCTGCTGCATGAACTCGCCGAGCTGCTCCGACTTTTCGATCGACGTGGTGCCGACCAGAAGCGGTTGCATCTTTTCGTTGGCGGCCTCGATCTCGCGAATGATCGCCTTCAGTTTCTCCGGCGCGGTGCGATAGACCTCGTCGTCCTCGTCGGTGCGGCTGACCGGGCGATTGGTCGGAATTTCGACGACGTCGAGCTTGTAGATTTCAGCGAATTCGTCGGCTTCCGTCGCGGCGGTGCCGGTCATGCCGGCGAGCTTGCCGTAAAGGCGGAAATAGTTCTGGAACGTGATCGACGCGAGCGTCACGTTCTCAGGCATCACCTGCACATGCTCTTTGGCTTCGAGCGCCTGATGCAGGCCTTCCGAGAAACGGCGGCCCGGCATCATGCGGCCGGTGAACTCGTCGATGATGACGACTTCGCCGTTGCGAACGATGTAATCCTTGTCCCGCTGGAACAGCGCGTGCGCCTTCAGCGCCTGCTGCACATGATGCACGATCGTGACGTTGGTCGAATCGTACAGCGAACCTTCCTTGAGCAGACCCGCGGTGCGCAGCAATTCCTCGATGTGCTCGTTGCCGGCTTCCGTCAGGTTCGCGGTGCGCTGCTTCTCGTCGACTTCGTAGTCGGCCTTCACCAGCGAGGGAATCAGCCGGTCGATCGAATTATACAGCTCCGACTTATCGTCGGACGGACCCGAGATGATGAGCGGCGTGCGCGCTTCGTCGACGAGAATGGAGTCGACTTCGTCGACGATCGCGAAATTATGGCCGCGCTGAACCATGTGGCCCAGTTCGTACTTCATGTTGTCGCGCAGATAGTCGAAGCCGAATTCGTTGTTGGTGCCGTAGGTGATGTCCGACGCATAGGCTTCGCGCCGCTGCTCGTCGTCGAGCCCGTGCACGATCACCCCGACGCTCATGCCGAGGAAACGATAGACCTGCCCCATCCATTCCGAGTCGCGGCGGGCGAGATAATCGTTGACGGTGACGACGTGAACGCCCTGCCCGCCAAGTGCATTGAGATACGTGGCGAGCGTGGCCACGAGGGTCTTGCCTTCGCCGGTCCGCATCTCGGCGATAGCGCCTTCGTGCAGCACCATGCCGCCGATCATCTGCACATCGAAGTGACGCTGGCCGAGCGTGCGCTTCGAGGCTTCGCGCACCGTCGCAAAGGCCGGGATCAGGATGTCGTTGAGCGTTTTGCCTTCGGCGAGCTGCTGCCGGAACATATCGGTGCGGCCCCGCAGTTCGGCGTCGGTGAGCTTGGCCACCTCGGCTTCCAGCGCGTTGATCGCCGCCACCTTGGGAGCGTAGGTCTTGAGCCGACGATCATTGGACGAACCAAAAATCTTTTTCGCGAGCGCCGAAAACATTCAACAAGACCCTTCCGAGCCGTCTGCCGCCCGGAATGGACCTGAGAGCCGCGCCTCGCGCCGCCCCGCGCCTGTCCCGACGACAATCCGTTACCAGACCAAGCGGCGGTCGTGCGCGCCGGGCAGTCCCGGCAAACGCCCAGATGTTGGGATCATTGCTGAGATTGAAGCCAAGCGGACCAGCCGGAAATCGCGTGAGAGATAAGAGCGGGGGGTGGGCTTGTCAATCAGACGACCACACCGCCAGAGCGGCCGATGACGCGGCAAAGCCCGTCTTTTCAGGCCCGGCAGGGTTGCCGGTGCGATGATTCTCGACGAAAGTGCGCGCATTGTCGGGCCGAGCCATGCGCCGAGCCGAATATCCCGGAGACAAGCATGAATCCGATCAGGACATCGATCCTGCGGCTTTCGACCGCCGCTCTGGCGCTCGGGCTGTTCAGCTTCGCCCCCGGGGCTTCCGCCAAGGTCGTCGCCAAGGTCGATGGAATCGAGATCACCGATGACGACGTCAAGATTGCGCTCGACGACATCGGCTCCACGCTGCCGCAGGACATGCAGGGTCCAGCGCGTGAAAACTACGTCGTCGACTACCTGATCGATCTGAAGCTGGTCGCCCGCAAGGCGGAGGCCGACAAGGTCGTCGATCAGGCCGAAATCGCGCGCCGCATGGCCTATTATCGCGACAAGGTGATGATGGAGGGCTCGTTCGGCGTTCTGGGCAAACAGTCCACCAGCGAGGAAGCGCTCCGCAAGGTCTACGCGGACGTCTCAAAGGCCCAGACCGCAGATCCCGAGATTCACGCGCGCCATATTCTTGTCGCCACCGAGGATCTGGCCAGGACCGCGCTCAAGCGCCTGCGGGCCGGCGAGGACTTCGCGAAGGTCGCCAAGGATATGTCGACCGATCCGGGCTCCGAGGGCGGCGATCTCGGGTGGTTCACCCGCGACCAGATGGTGCCGGAATTTGCCGAAGCCGCGTTCAAACTGACCATCGGCCAGTTGTCGGAGCCGGTGCGCAGCCAGTTCGGCTGGCACGTGATCAAGCTCGAAGGCAGGCGCGACAAGCCGTTCCCGGATTTTGACGCCGTGCACGATCAGGTCGCCCGCTACGCCGTGCAGAAGGCCCAGAGCGAATACATCGCCAAACTGCGCGAGACCGCCAAGATCGAAAAACTCGTCCCCTAATCAGTTCCGGAATACACGACCCCATGGCCCAAGCCGCAGCCCTCTCCCCGCTCGCCCCGAAATCCTACCCGGACCTGCCGCCAATTGACGGCGTGCGTTTCGCCACTGCCGCCGCCGGCATCAAGTATAAGGGCCGCACCGACGTGATGCTGGCGCTGCTCGACAAAGGCACGCAGGCGGCGGGCGTCTTCACGCGCTCGAAATGCCCGTCCGCTCCGGTCGACTGGTGCCGCCAGAAGATCAAGGGCGGCAAGGCGCGCGCGCTAGTGGTCAACTCTGGCAACGCCAACGCCTTCACAGGCCGCAAGGGGCTGGATCAGGCGAAGTTTACCGCTTCGCTCGCCTCGAAGGCTACTGGCGCGCCCATCGGCGAGATCTTTCTCGCCTCGACCGGCGTGATCGGCGAACCGCTGGACGCCAGCAAGTTTGACGGCGTGTTCGAAACCCTGATCGCCAACGCCCGGCCGGACGGACTGCTGGAAGCCGCCCGCGCCATCATGACGACCGACACCTACCCGAAGGTCGCCACCGCGACCGCCGAGATCAGCGGCGTCGAAGTCACCATCAACGGTATGGCGAAGGGCGCAGGAATGATCGAGCCCGACTTGGGCACCATGCTGTCCTACGTATTCACCGACGCGCCGATAGCCGCCGCTGCGCTGCAGGCGATGCTGTCGAGATCCGCCCAGGGCTCGTTCAACGCCATTACGGTCGACAGCGACACCTCGACGTCCGACACGCTGATGCTGTTCGCCACCGGAGCCGCCGCAAAACGCGGCGCGCCGAAGATCGCTACGGCTGGCGACCGGCGACTGGCGTCCTTCAAACGAGCGCTCGATCTGGTGCTGCTGAACCTCGCGCATCAGGTGGTGCGTGACGGCGAAGGCTGCCGCAAGTTCGTCGAGATCCGGGTCGAGGGCGCGGCCAGCGCAACAGCCGCCAAGGCCATCGCCAAGTCGATTGCGAATTCGCCGCTGGTGAAGACTGCCATCGCCGGCGAGGACGCCAACTGGGGCCGCATCGTGGCCGCCGTCGGCAAGGCCGGCGAGAAAGCCGACCGCGACCGGCTGGCGATCTGGTTCGGCGACATCCGCGTCGCCCACAAGGGCCTGCGCGACATGACCTACGACGAGAAGAAGACGTCGGCCTACATGAAGGGCGAGAAGATCGACATCCGCGTCGATTGCGGCGCGGGCGGCAAGGGCGTCGCCACTGTTTGGACCTGCGACCTCACCAAGGAATACGTCGCCATCAACGGCGACTACCGGAGTTGATCGCAAACCCCAAACGCGTCAATCTGCCCGTGTTGCTTCATGTATTGCGGGCGTTGCGCGATGCGTTATTTTCTGATGTGCCTGTTGGCTGGCGTCGCGCTCGCGGGATGCCAGACCACCGCTGAGCAGGCGGTTCCGTTCGACCCCAAAGCCGCCGCCTTCATCAACGTGCAGGGCGCGGGCAAGATCGACGGCCATGCGTTCTATCGCAGCGAGACAGGCCGGGTGATCTATGCGGCCGGCGAAAAGGTCTGGCTCATTCCGCGCACGCCCTACACCGACCGGCGCTTCCAGCAGCTATATGGCGAAGGCAAATATGCGCAGGCGAAATGGCTGCCCACTACGGAAGCCGATCCCGAATACGTGAAGCACACGCGCAGCACCAAGGCGGAATCCAACGGCCGCTTTTCATTCGATCGCGTCGGCGCGGGCGAGTATTACGTGGCGACCGTCGTGACGTGGCGGCCGGAAGGCGCGATGTTCGTCAGCGGCGGCGCCATCTACGAGAAGGTCGTTCTGACCGGCAAGGAGACCGAGCCCGTCAAGGTCATCGTCTCCGGCAAGTGAACTGGACATCGCATGAAGCTTCTGCTCGTTGTCGCGGCCGCCCTCATTGATGCGGACAATCGTGTGCTGATCGCGCAGCGGCCAGAGGGCAAGCAGCTCGCGGGCCTGTGGGAGTTTCCGGGCGGCAAGGTCGACCCCGGCGAGCGCCCGGAGGCCTCGCTCATCCGCGAACTGAAGGAAGAGCTCGGCATCGACGTGAAAGAAGCCTGTCTGGCGCCCCTGACCTTCGCCAGCCACGCGTATGAAGACTTCCACCTGCTGATGCCGCTCTACGTCTGTCGTCGCTGGGAGGGCTTCGTGCGCTCGGCCGAAGGTCAGGCGCTCAAATGGGTGCGCCCGCGCGATCTACGACAATATCCGATGCCGCCGGCGGACGAACCGCTGATCCCACCGCTGATCGAACTGATCGGCTGATCAGGCCGGGCAGGCGCGCCGGCGTTCCCACGATTGCAGCTGATCGACACGGCGTTTCTCGGCGGTCGTCAGCTTGCCGAACGGCGGGAAGCACGCCGGCCCGAATGCCGATTGCGCCCGCGCCGTCTTGAAACAAAAACCGTTGCGCGCATAGATCTCGTTGCGCGCGTACCACAATTCCTCGCACGACATCAGCGACGCGTCCTGAGCCAGTGCGGGCGCGGCCGAGACAAGCAGCGACACTGCGATCGCGCCGCCAAAGGCGATCTGCAACGACTTGCGCGCTGATGAAACCATGGTCTGGTCCTTTCCTGTTCCGCTGAACTTTAGGGCAGCGCGGCTTTTGCGGCCTTGATCGGCGTCAGCCTCAGGCCATCAGCCCCAGCACGACGCCCTGCACAACCAGCACCAGCAGCCAATGGCCCGCGTCAATGACGGTCAGCATGATGGACCGCTTCTGAAAGGCGTTGTTGACCGTGATCGTGGTGGCCACAAAACCGATCCAGACCAGCAGTCCGGCGATCAGCCCCGCCCGCACGCCCTGCGAGCCGAGATGGACCATCAAGCCGGTCAGCATCACCGCCATGATGATTTCAGCGATGAACGACGTAATCATCGGACCTTTCGCCATGCCGGCCTTGCGATCGACATCGGTCCAGCCTAGAGCAGCCATCCATTGCTTGCCGAGCACGCCATACCAGGCGCCGCCGACCATCCAGCTGGCCACAGCCGCAACAAGCACGGCGAGATAATTGATTGCCATGAAAATCTCCCTCGCGATCTGACGCCGCGCCGGGAATGCTAGTGCAGATGCATGCAAACGCAAACCGTCACGGATCGACGCCGCCCATCTTGCAGACGAGTTTCCATTCCGCATCCGTCACCGGCTGCACGGACAGCCTGAACGACGTGATCAGCGACATCTTCTGCAACGCGCTTGTCTCCTTCACCTGCGCGAGCGTCACCGGCGTTTTGAACGGTCGCACGGCCTTGAAGTCCACCATACCGAACTTGCCGCTCGGGTCGGTCGGATCAGGATAAAAAGTCTTGATCACTTCGACGATGCCGACGACTTCCTTGCCGTCATTCGAGTGGTAAAAGAACACCTGATCGCCGATCTTCATCGCCATGAGATGCAGTTTGGCAGTGTGGTTACGGACGCCGTTCCAGCTCGTCCCCTTGTCGCCTGCCGCGACCTGTTGCTCCCACGACCATGCCGACGGTTCGCTCTTGACCAGCCAATGCGCCATGCGCGCGCCCTTTCCTGCGATGTCTCATGTCGATGCGATGAACGAGAACGCTAGACAAACCGCCTCACGCCCGCAATGCGCGCCGGATCGGCGTCCTCAGATTTCGCTCTTGGACGGACGCATCAAAAGCGCCTCGATCGCTTCTGCGACGCTCATGCGGCCGGCGAGCACATCGTCGACGCTGCGAGAAATCGGCATTTCGACGCCCATGCGGTTCGACATTTCGACCAGCACGCTGGCGGTGAATGCGCCTTCCGCGAGCTTGCCGCCGCTGGCGTTCTCAACGGATTCGCCGCGCCCCAGCGCGAGGCCCAGCGAGAAATTGCGCGATTGCGCCGACCCACAGGTCAGCACCAGATCCCCCAGTCCGGACAGGCCCATCAGCGTATCCGGCTTCGCCCCGAAGGCGCGGCCGAAGCGCGTCAGTTCGGCAAAGCCGCGCGCCACCAGAGCGGCACCCGCGCTCGAACCAAGTCCGCGCCCCGCCGCGATGCCGCAGGCGATCGCCAGCACATTTTTCGCTGCGCCGCCTATCTCGACGCCACGCACATCGGTTGAATGATAGAGCCGGAACGACGGGACTCCGAGCGCCGCCACGATCCTGCGCGCCAGCGCGTCATCGCCGGCCGCGAGCGTCACCGCCGTCGGCAGGCCGCGCGCCACATCGGTTGCGAAACTCGGTCCCGACAGGATCGCGGGCGGATTGTCGGGCAGGCAGTCGCGGACGACGTCGCTCAGAAACAGCCCCGTCCCGCGTTCGATGCCCTTGGCGCACAGCGCGATCGGCGTCCCCGCGCGCACCACAGGACGCAGAACGACGCACAATTGCCGGACCGCCTGCGCAGGCGCCACCGCCAGCACGATGTCGGCCTCCCCGACGACAGCCACTTCGGAAGTCGGAATGACCGAAGATTCGAGCGCAACGCCCGGCAGCCGCTTCCGGTTTTCCCGATCGGCCGCCATTGCGGCCGCATGGGCGGGATCGCGCGCCCAAAGCCAGACCGACGCGCCAGCGCGCGCCGCCACGTTGGCGAGCGCTGTGCCCCATGAGCCCGCGCCCAGCACCACGATCTTTGGTTTGTCCGAGCCTGTCATCCCCGCCACCTTAACCGCTAGGGGCGGCGTGAAACAGGGGCCGAGCGCGAATAGACCTCGTTGTCGCGCCGCGCCCAGATGGATTCAAATTCACGAATGAAGTCTGCAGCCGCCGTGGCGCTTTCGATGACGATCGCGTCGTTGTCCTGCAGTTTCGCTCCGGCGAACGAGAAATTGGCGGAACCGCTGCGCAGATAGCGCCCATCGACCTGAAAGGCCTTCATGTGCATGTCGGTCGTGCGCGCCTTGAAGCGCGTCTCGACGTTCGGCGCTTCGAGCAGGCCGGCGAGCGAATCCTCGCCCGACGTCCGCTGCTGCCGCATAGCCTGATCAGGATCGAGATAAAGCCGCACTCGCACGCCGCGCCGGGCTGCGGCGCTCAAGGCGGAAATGACGCCCCTGTTGGTCAGCACATAGGCGGCCATGTCGATCGCGCGCCGCGCGCCGTCGATCAACTGTCGGTCGACCTGTTCGAGATCGGTCTTCGGTGCGTAAAAGATACGGACGCCCGCCGCGGTCGGTTCGCCGCGCAGCAGATTTCGCTCGTCAATCGGCGTGAAGGCGATCAACGCAGCCGTAAGCGCGAGCCGCCCTGCCCATCCTGGCGGGCGCTGCACGTCAAGCCTTGCCGTTGTGAACGCGCTCCGCATTCTGGTCGAGCGGCCAGCGCGGACGGGCCGGAAAGTCCAGCCCATCAACCAGCCCCAACCGAAGGCGTTCGATGCCGGTCCAGGCGATCATCGCGCCGTTGTCAGTGCAGAGCGCGGGCGGCGGCAGGACGAGACGCAGGCCAGATTCGCCGCAGAAGCGCATCAGGGCGCGGCGGATCGCCTGATTGGACGCTACGCCGCCGGCGACGACGAGCGCGCTCGGATGGCCCAGTTCAGTGCGGAACACCCGTAGCCCCATCCGGGTGCGGTCGACGATCACATCGACCACCGCGCCCTGAAAGGACGCGCAGAGATCCGACACGTCCGCCGGGCTCATCGGGGCGGCCCTCTCGGCCTGCAACCGCACGGCAGTTTTCAGGCCGGAGAGAGAAAAATCCGGCTTCTGGCGCGCCAGCATCGGACGCGGCAGATCGAACCGGCCGGCGTCGCCCTTGGCGGCTTCGATCTCCACTTGCGGGCCGCCCGGATAGGGCAGGCCGAGCAGTTTCGCCACTTTGTCGAAGGCTTCGCCGACCGCATCGTCCACCGTCGTGCCGATGCGTCGGTATTCGCCGACGCCCTCGACGGCGACAAGCTGCGTGTGCCCGCCGGAAACCAGCAACAACAGATACGGGAACGTCAGATCGTCCGTCAGCCGGGCCGTCAGGGCGTGCGCTTCGAGGTGATTGACGGCGATGAATGGTTTCCCGGCAGCCAGCGCCAGCGCCTTGCCGGTGATGAGACCGACCATCACGCCGCCGATCAGACCCGGTCCGGCGGCGGCGGCGACGCCATCGAGATCGGACAATTCCACGTTCGCATCGCGCAGCGCCCGCGCGACGAGGCCGTCGATGATTTCGACATGAGCGCGCGCGGCAATTTCGGGCACCACGCCCCCGTAGGGCGCGTGTTCCTCGATCTGGCTGCGGACCTCGTTTGAGAGGATTTCGCCGCCACCCTCGGGCTTCAGGCGAACCACCGCGGCGGCGGTTTCATCGCAGGTGGTCTCGATTCCCAGAATCCGCATCACGGCCTTTTCTGGCGGCTGCGCCGTTGCAACCCGCAGGTCGGCAGGCTTTCGGGCCGCGGAGAGACACCCTATAGTCGCGCGCTGCATCCTTGCAACCATGAGGCCTGCATGACTGGACAAATCTGGGCCCGGATCGGAACGCGCGGTTCGCCGCTGGCGCTGGCGCAGGCGCATCAGGTGCGCGGACTGCTGGCGACCGCCCACGGTCTGCCGCTGGAGCAGATCGAAATCGTCGTGATCAAGACGACCGGCGACGCCATTCAGGATCGCCCGCTGTCGGAAGCTGGCGGCAAAGGCCTGTTCACGAAGGAACTCGATCTGGCCCAGATCGCCGGCGAAATCGACCTCGCGGTTCATTCGTCGAAGGATTTGCCGACCCTGCTGCCGGAAGAACTCGTCATCGCCGGCTATCTGCCGCGCGAGGACGTGCGCGACGCCCTCATTTCTCCGCGCGCGCGGCTGCTGGCCGACCTGCCGCAAGGCGCGATCGTGGGCACCGCGTCGCTGCGCCGGCAGGCGATGGTGAAACGCCTGCGCCCCGACATCCAGACGACGCTGCTGCGCGGCAACGTAGAGACGCGGCTGCGCAAGGCAGAGGCTGGCGAAATCGACGCGACTCTGCTGGCCTATGCGGGTCTGAAGCGGCTCGGCCTCGCCGATCGCGCCACGAGCGTGCTGGAAACCGAGGAGTTTCTGCCGGCCGTTGGACAGGGCGCCATCGGGATCACTATCCGGGGCGACGATCAGGCCACGGCCGCCAAGCTTGCGCCGATTCTGGACGCCCCGACCGGTTTCGCGTTGACGGCGGAGCGCGCCTTCCTGCGCGTGCTCGACGGTTCGTGCAAGACGCCGATCGCCGGACTCGCCCGCATCGAGGATGGCCGGCTGACATTTCGCGGCATGATCCTGCGCAAGGATGGGTCGGAAGCCTTCGAGGTCGCCGATTCGGATACGCTCGCCAACGCCGCCGCCATGGGGGTCCGGGCGGGCGAGCGTCTGCTTGCCGCAGCGCCCGCAGACATTCTCACGCACTGACATGCGGGTGCTGGTCACCCGGCCCCAGTCGCAAGCGCGACGGACCGCTGCGCAATTGGCCGCAAGGGGGCACGAGACCCTGCTCGCGCCAGTCATCGAAATCGTCGGTCTGAGGCCGGCAGTCCCGCCGGGCCCATACGCGGTCGTGGTGGCGACCAGCGCGCAGGCGCTTGATCCGGCGAGCCTCGACAGGCTTGCAGATGAAGTCCTCGGCCTGCCTCTGTTTGCGGTGGGCCGACGAACGGCCGAAGCCGCCACGACGGCGGGCTTCCAAAGCATCGAAACGGTCGCCGCAACAGCAGCGGACCTGGCGCGGCGCATCATCTACGCCCGTCCGGCGCAGGCGGTTCTTTATCTCGCGGGGCGGGACCGCAAACCTGATCTCGAATTGTCGCTGCGCTCGGCGGGGCTGCGGCTTGTGGTCGTCAAAACGTACGAAGCCCGCGCGGTTGCGCATCTGCCTCCTGTTGCGGTGGGCGAGATCCGCGCCGGTCGCGTCGACGCCGTACTGCACTTTTCGCGCCGGAGCGCAGCCCTATTCGTCGATCTGTGCGCCGAAGCCGACGTGACCGAAGCAGCTTCTCGCTTACGCCATTGCGCCATCTCGGCCGACGCGGCGATCCCGCTGCGCGGGTTTTCGGCGAACGTCACTGTGGCCCGCGCGCCCAACGCCGCGACACTTTACGAAACGCTGGCTTGAAGCGTAGAGGTTAAGACGCGAACCATCCGAAAAAGGGGTTCGCTTTCGGTCAAGGAATTCAGGGGAGGTGGCCGGTGGCAAGTCTCGCGCGCAATCTGACGGTGCTGGCGTCGCTCGCGGCGGCCACGCTGGCAATTACTTCACAGGCCCGGGCCCAGGAATCGGAAGCGACCTATTTTCAGGGCAAGACGGTGCGGCTCGTCGTCGGCTATGGCCCCGGCGGCGGCTACGACATCTACGCCCGCA
This sequence comes from Beijerinckiaceae bacterium, assembly GCA_947472615.1. Lineage (GTDB taxonomy): Bacteria > Pseudomonadota > Alphaproteobacteria > Rhizobiales > Beijerinckiaceae > Terripilifer. The sequence continues at coordinate 6,008 of CANJEY010000010.1, read as the reverse complement.
CCATCGCCCCCTACATCGCCAAGAATCTCGGCGCCAACGTGGTCGTCGAGAACCAGCCGGGCGCGGGCGGCCTCACCGCCCTCAATCGCGTCTATGCCGCGGTGCCGGATGGCCTTCTGATGATGATCGTCAACGGCACCGGCGCGGCCCTAGCGCAATTGTCCGACGCGCAAGGCGCCCGGTTCGACATCGGCAAGGTCGGCCATCTCGGCACGGTGAGCGCATCGCCGTGGGTCTGGCTCGTCGCTCCCAATTCACCGATCAAGACGCCTGACGACGCGGTGAAGAGCGCCTCCAACCGCATGATGTGGTCAGGCAGTGGACCAATGGACGGACTGTCGGACGGAGCCGCCTTCACATGCGAAGCGCTGAAGCTGAACTGCCGGATCGTGATCGGCTATCCGGGCAGCAACGAAGCGGCGCTCGCCGTGTCGAGGGGCGAGATGGATTCGATCTACGTGTCCGACACGTCCGCCAACAACTACGTGAAGGCCGGTCAGAATCGCGCCGTCGCCACCATGGGCCGCGACAAGTCCCGCTTCTTCCCGAATGTTCCGACGATTTTCGAGGCGCTCAAACTCGACGCCGAACAGACATGGCTGTTCGACTTCCGCGCCACCGTGGAAAATCTCGGCCGCATCCTGATCGCGCCGCCGAATCTTCCTCCGGCGCGTCTGGCCTATATGCAGGAAGCCGTCCGCAAGGCGCTCAACGATCCGGTGCTCGTCGCGGAAGGCGAGAAGACACAGCGCTACATCGACTACGTCGACGCCAACGCGACGCGCGACGCGACCCTGAAGGCTGTCACCAATCTCACGCCCGAGCAGCGCAAAAAAGTCGTTCAGCTTCTGACCGTCGCCGAACAGAAATAATCAGCGCACCGGCACCGCCAGCAGCGGGCACGGCGTGTGATGCAACACCCGTTCCGTAGTGCTGCCGCGTACCGCATCAAGAAATCCATGGCGACCAGATGTCGGCATGGCGATCAGATCGGCCTTGAAGTCGGTCGCGGCGCCGATGATCGCATCGACCACCGAACCAGAGCGCAATTCAACCGCATGGGCCGGCGGCAGCCCCGGATCGGTCGCCACCACCGGCGTCTGATCGCCAACATGCAGCAGACGGATTTCCACGCCGTTCGGATTGAGGAAATTGACCAGACGCGACACCTCGTCGAACGCCGCCACCCACGGCGTGTCATGGTCGATCGGCATCAGCACGCGATTGAGCAGCAGATCGCCGTTGGACTCGTCGACGAAACAATGCGCATGGGCGCGAATGAAGAGCGTCGAGGCGCGAACGGCGCGCGACATCCGCTCGGCCATCGAGCCGTTTTTCAGATAATCCCAGCCCGAGCGGCCCTCGGTGCCCAGAACCATCAACTCGCTGGGGTGGTAGTCGAGATAGTCGACGACCGCTTGAACCGGATCGGTCGGCGCCATCTCCTGCTTGGTGATTCGCACGCCGAATTTCTCTTCGATATGCGAACGCGGCTCGTCCTCGTGCATCAACTTCCAGCCGGCCAGCAGCGACCTGATATGCGGAAACGAATCGCCGGGCATTTCCTTGCCCTTCCGGTGGACATGCACGAGATGCAGTTCACAACGCGCCGACAGCGCGATGCGCAGCGCATGCGCGAAGGCGTCGTTGCTCGCGTCAGAAAAGTCCGTCGGATGAATGATGGATGTCAGCACCGGCCCGGCCACGGCAATCTCCCTGTTGATCCGCAATGTCGCGGTCACGATACGCCGCCGCATTGGGCTCGATCAAACCGCGCGGGCAGGTTGCGGTCGAATCGTGATAATCGACTCTGATGGACAGGCCCGATCCTCCCGACCGGCCCCACGTCGCACAGACGCGGGTTGCGGATGTTTTGACGCCCGTGGCGGTCGACACGGCCTATTCGTATCGGATTCCAGCCGGTCTCGATCTGCGCCCCGGCGATTTCGTAGAGGTCCCGCTGGGAACGCGGGAGACAACCGGCGTCGTCTGGGAAATCCGCGACAGTCCCGGTTCAAATCTGAAAGAGATCAAAGTCCGCCGTGACCTGCCGCCCGTCGCCGAACACCTGCGACAGTTCATCGACTGGGTCGCCCGCTGGACGCTCGCGCCACGCGGCATGGTGCTGCGCATGGGCGTGCGCGCGCCCGATCATGCGGGGCCTGAAACGATTCGCATCGGCGTCCGGCTTGCCGGCCCCCCGCCTGAACGGCTGACGCCGGCCCGCGCACGAGTCATCGCCGCCGCCGAGGGCGGCCTCACCTATACGAAATCAGCTCTCGCCGAAGCCGCCGCCTGTTCAGCAGGGGTGATCGACGGACTGGTCGATGAAGGCACGCTGGAAGCCATCGCACTACCGGCCGACCCGGTCGCGTTGCCGCCAGATCCGGCATTTGGGGTGACCGAGTTTGAACCTTCGCAGGCGGAGGCGGCCGAGAAACTCTCCGAAGCTGTCGAGGCGGGCGGCTTTTCCGCGACCCTGCTGGAGGGCGTCACCGGCTCCGGCAAGACGGAAGTCTATTTCGAAGCAGTCGCGGCGGCGATCAAGGCCGGACGGCAGGCATTGATCATGATGCCCGAGATCGCGCTGACAGCGCAGTTTCTCGACCGGTTTGCGGCGCGTTTCGGGGTTCGACCGGCCGAATGGCATTCGGGCGTCAGTTCGCGCAAGCGCGCCCGGCTCTGGCACGCCGTCGCCGAAGGCAAAGCGCAGGTCGTAGCGGGAGCACGTTCGGCGCTGTTCCTGCCCTTCGCCCGTCTCGGGCTGATCGTGGTCGATGAAGAACACGAAGCGGCCTACAAGCAGGAAGACGGCGTCTCGTATCACGCACGCGATATGGCGGTGGTGCGGGCGCGCATCGAAAACGCCACCGTGATTTTGGCGTCGGCGACGCCATCCATCGAATCGCGCGTCAACGCCGCGCAGGGTCGCTATCGGCATATTCGGCTCGACGCCCGCTACGGCGGTCGCGTGTTGCCCGATCTGGCGGCGATCGACCTTCGCACCGGTGCTGCGCCGCGCGGCAAGTGGATTTCGCCGAAGCTTGCGGACGAGATGCGGCTGACGCTGGAGCGCGGCGAGCAGTCGCTGCTGTTCCTGAACCGGCGTGGTTACGCGCCATTGACCCTGTGCCGCTCCTGCGGACACCGATTCCAGTGTCCCAATTGCACCGCATGGCTGGTCGAGCATCGGTTCCGGCGCGCGCTCGTCTGCCACCATTGCGGCCATGTCGAGCGGCGGCCGGACGTCTGCCCGGAGTGTGAGGCGACTGATTCGCTTACCGCCTGCGGGCCCGGCGTCGAGCGGCTGGCGGACGAGACGGCCGAATTGTTCCCGGATGCACGCATTCTCGTCCTGTCCTCGGACTTTCCCGGCGGCATGGAGCGTCTGCGGCAGGAACTCGAGGACATCGCCCGAGGCGTCTATCAGATCGTCATCGGCACCCAACTCGTCGCCAAGGGTCACAACTTCCCGCTGTTGTCGCTGGTCGGAGTCGTCGACGCGGATGTCGGCCTCGCCAGCGGCGATCCGCGTGCGGCCGAACGCACCTATCAGATGCTGCAGCAGGTGACCGGCCGCGCAGGTCGGGGCCACACGTCGGGCCGCGGACTGGTGCAGACGTGGCAGCCCGATCATCCGGTGATGCGGGCGCTCATCTCGGGGGATTCGGAACGTTTCTACGCCGAAGAAACGGAGCAGCGCCGGCGTGCCGGCCTGCCGCCATTTGGCCGGCTCGCAGCTCTGGTGATCTCGGGCAATGACAGGCCGTCAGCCGAATCGCATGCGCGGGCGCTGGCGCGCGCAGCCTACGAGACACCGGGCGGCGACAGGTGGCGGATCGCCCCGGCCGGTCAGATTCCTGAAGACGGCGAGGTTGTGGTGCTCGGGCCCGCCGAGGCGCCAATCGCGATCGTGCGCGGCCGGCACCGGTTCCGGCTGCTGGTCAAGGCGCCGCGCAGCGCCGATCTGCAAGGGTTTTTGCGCGCCATGCTGGCTTCGGCCCCGAAAGAGCGCGGCGGCGTGCGGGTGGCGGTGGATGTCGATCCCCAGAGCTTCCTCTGACGCGTGGGCTAGCCGTTGCGGTCCAGCGTGGCCGCGAGTTCGGGATTCTTGGCGAGCGTCTCGTCGATCAGCCGGTTCGATGCGGCTTCCATCGTTTCCTGCAATCGGGCGAAGAACGCCTGCTTGGGAATGCCGGCCTCGATCAATGGCAGAAACTCGACCAGCACCGTTCCGGGATGACGAATGAACGACCGCCGCGCCCAGAACATGCCCGCATTGTGGGCGACTGGCAGGCACGGCACGTTGTTTTCGCCGTAGATGTGCGCAACGCCGAACTTGTAGCGCGGTGGCGCCCCAGCCGGACGGCGCGTGCCTTCGGGAAAGATGAACAATTGCCGACCCTGCGCCAGATGCGCGGCGGCCTGCGTGGTCGCTTCGCTCAGCGCCGCAGCGCCCTTCGACCGGTTGATGGCGGTCAGTTCGCCGCGCCACAGATACCAGCCGAAGAAGGGAATCCAAGTTAGCTCCCGCTTCAGGATGAAGGTGAAATCATTGAAGAATTGCAGAAACGCAAACACATCCCAGATCGACTGATGCTTCGGGGCGATGATGAAAGCCCCTGTGGGAATGTGTTCGGCGCCGCGAAACTCGACCTTCGTGCCGCAGATAACCCGCAATAGCCAGAGCGACGCCTTGCCCCACAGCCGCGCCACAAAGAATACAGCGAACCGGTCGATGAATAAGGCCGGCAGCCCGACAATCAGCAGTCCGATCAGGACGACATAAAAGGCGATATTGAAGACGAGCGAGCGAATGACCAGCATGATGGGCGAATGTCCTGACCCGCCTCGCCGGTCTGGCGTTCGGACCGCCGCGAAGTCTGGCCCGGTGTTTATTGCACCCGCCATGAGGCCGCAAGAACGCGCAGGCGTGCGAAGCCGTACTTGACGTATTCGCTGGCAACAATGCGGAACAATTCGAAATCGTCCCACCAGACGTGATCGCGCATCCGTTCCGGCACCACCACATAGGGGACGAGTTCGATTCCCGACAATTGCCGGCGCATTTCGACGAGCGCGCGGGGCATGTGGTAATTCGACGTGACCACGATAATCGATCCGTGGATGCCGCGCGCCTGCACCCAGTTTGCGGTTTCGACAGCATTGCTGGCGGTGTTCAGCGCCGCATAGCCGAGATCAACGCAGCATTCCATCAGCCGGGTCGATTCAGCCGCATGGCGGGCGATCTCAACAGCAGACGTGCCGGGACGGACGCCGGTAATCAGCAGACGACGCGCGTGACCGTCACGAAGCAGGCGAATTGCGTCCGCCACCCGATCTGCGCCGCCCGTCAGCACCACCATGCCGTCGGCGTTCCTCTGCAAAATCGGCTGGTCCATGGCAATCTGGGAGGCGAAGAGCAGAAAACCCGCCGCTCCAGCCACGACAGCCGCCAGCGCGAGACCTTTCGCCCAGCCTATCGCCCGCCGCAGAATTGACTTGCTAGGCGCAGCCGCAGCATCGCGACCGCCGCTCTCCGTTGGCGGAGCATTCCATCTGCTTGGCTTGTCGGACCCGTGCATCGGATCATTCAGACCTGTCGGGGCGAGACGTCGCCCGTCCGGATGCAATCACTACGCCCATTCTATTCGAGATCGCTGAGATGTCGAAACACCACGAGACGCGACATGTAGCCGGTCAGCACGGCAATCGCGCCCGCGATGAGGGCTATGATCGTATAGCCCTTCTGACCCAAGGCGAACGAGCCGAACAACGCCTCGATCTGATCGCCGCCGGGACTGAGCGCCCACATGCGCGACAACAGGCCCGACGCCATGAACAGGGCCAGCGCGCAAAGCCCGCCGAGCGCGCCGCCCTTCAGGCCGAGCCTGAAGAACAGCCTCTGAAACTCCGTTGCGATGAAACGATCTTCAGCGCCGACGAAATGCAGCACCTCGACGATATGGCGGCTTCCGGCCATGGCGCCGCGGGTGGCGAAGGCGACC